>DATNKQ010000441.1:0-8522 GCA_035603315.1 Thermoanaerobaculia bacterium | reverse complement strand
AGCCATCTTCACCTCGCCCTCGCCTTCCGCCAGCTCGCCGTCGAGGAGCGTCAGGGCCAGGCCCTCGACGGTGTCCTCGCCGAGCGCGAACCTTCGGCGCACGGCGGCGAGATCCTGCCAGGCACGTGCGAAGCGGTTCTGGTAGGCGTAGCTGCGGGCGATCCCCTGGTGGATGCGGAGGACTAGCCTCGTGGGAGGGTTTTGCGGCAGCAGCGAGTCGGCCAGGGAGAAGGTCTCCAGGGCCTCCTCCGGGTCGAGCATCCAGAGCTCGACCTCGCCCTTTTCGGCCAGGGCCTCGGCGGCATCGTAGAGGCGCCCGAGGCCAGAGAGGAGATCGGACGCGCGGCCGAAGAGGGCCAGCGCCTCGTCCCACCGCCTTTGGTCCCGCCGCAAGCGCGCGAAAAACCAGGAGAGGTCCGCACGCTCCGTCGAGTCCGTCGCGCCGATGAGGTGTGCCGTCGCTCGGCCCAGCTCCACCTCGGCCTGCGCCAGGTCTCCCCGCAAACGGCAGGCCTCGGCGACCTGGCATAAGGCTTCCGCCAGGAACGCCTCGGAGAGGCCTGCCGGATGCTGGCCGGGGTCCATCTCCTCGATCGCAACACCGGCCAGCCGCGCCAGCAACTCGGCGCGCTCGGCATTACCCGGCAGGGCCTCGCGGCTGGCGCGAAGGAAGGCCCAGCCGACCGCCCAGGGATCGACGCGCGCCACCTCGCGGAGCTGCTCGACGCGCAGATCGGGAGGCGCGGCCATGACCTTGGCGATAAGCGGCTCGGCCGCCGCCTGTCGCCGCTTCAAGAGCGCGGCCGTCTTCTTGGCCTCGCTCTCGCGCCGTGTCAGGACTCCGCTGTAGTCGACTCCCAGGAAGCGGGCGAGGCGCCGGACTCCGCTGGCCCCGGCGGCCGGTTGCAGATCCAGCCGGGCGCGGTTGGCGCAGCGGCGGCACTGGAGGATGTGGAGCACGATCCCCGCGTCCACGATCGGCAGCGACCCTAGGTAGCCAACCAGGGTTTCGTCGGGCGGGTGAGTTTCCGGTCTAGGTTCTGGCGGCGTCTCGTCGTCATCCTTGGGCATCCTGGTTTTTCCCCTCCGCTGTCCGAGGCCCGGACCGGGTCCCGATGGGGAGAGGCTAGAGGCGCGATCTCTTCAGGAGAACCTCCTCCGCTTGAATGGCATGCAGGTTGACGAGGAGGCGAAGTTTTTCGCAAGATCGGCAATACCGGATTGACGATCCTCTTTTCTGTCACACTGGCAGTGTTTGGAGCACTCCTATTACGGAACCACGAGACCGCCGATGCCGCGAAAGATCCCGCCGAGTATCAGCCTCGCCATGGGGTTGCTGCGCCAAGCCCACGGCTGGAGCAAGAAGGAGCTTGCCGCGGCGCTCGGGACGACGTCGAGCGTTCTCTCCGAACACGAAACGGGCAAGAATCCGCCGAAGCGGCAGCGGCTGGAGGCCATCCTGTCCGTCATGGGAATCTCCCCCGAGAAGATCCATCAGGCGCTGGTCGCCGTGCAGTGGGTGCGGCCCGCCGATCCGGACGCCCCGGACGAGGGTTCCGAAGAGTCCCCCGGCTCGCCTCTCGACCCGACTCCGGCCGAGCGCGCCGCCATCGAGCAAGCGGCGGAAGAGGTCGGACGCGTCGCCCAAGACATGACCCGTCTGGAGGGGTATCGAAAGGTGCGGGCCGACCATGCGCGGGAGGCCCGCCAAGAGGCGGACGCCCTCTGGGAGGTGCTGGAGCCTCTCTCAGAGCGGGAACGGCGCCTACTCGTCTCCGCGGTGCCGGAGCTGTGGACGTGGGCGGTCTGCGAGCGGCTCTGCGCGGAGAGCGAGAGGGCAGCGGCCGACGACGCGCGCCGCGCCTACGGGCTCGCCAGGCTCGCCCTCAGGGTCGCCGCGCGGGTCCTGACCGACGACGCCTTCCGCTCGCGCCTCCGCGGCTATTCATGGGCCTTGGTCGCCAACGCACTCCGCGTAGCGAACTTCCTGCTGGCCGCCGACAGGGCGATGGGCTACGCCTGGAAGCTCTGGGAGAGCGGTGCGGCGGTCGATCCCGCGCCGCTCGACGGCAGCCGCCTGCTCGACCTCGAGGCCTCGCTGCGGCGCGCTCAACGGCGGTTCGACGAAGCGATCCAGCTCCTCGACCGAGCGCTGGGGCTGACGGCGAGCACCGAGGGCAGCGGCCGCATCCTCCTCAAGAAGAGCTACACCTTTGAGCAGATGGGGGACTACCATCGCGCGGCCGAGACTCTGCGCGAGGCGGCGCCGCTGGTGGACGGGCGGCGCGACCCGCGCCTCCCCTGCGTGCTGCGGTTCAACCTGGCCGTCAACCTATGCCACGCGGGGAGACACGGCGAGGCAGTCCCGGTCGCCGCGGAGGTGCGTGCTATCGCAGTAAGACTCCGCAACGAAATCGACATGGTCCGGGTTCTCTGGCTAGAAGGGCGGGTAGCGGCCGGGCTCGGCCGCGAGGAGGTTGCGCTCGCCGCACTGGAGCAGGCACGGCGAGAGTTTGCCGACCGCAGGATGAGCTATGACGCTGCCCTCGTCTCCCTTGAGCTAGCGGCCCTCCATCTGGAGCAGGGGCGGACGGCGGAGGTCAAGGCGCTCGCTTGCGAGATGGAGCCCATCTTTCGCGACCAGGAAGTCCACGATGCGGCCATGGCTGCACTCCGGCTCTTCCGCGATGCCGTGGAGCGCGAGACCGTCACGGTTGAGCTGACCCACCGGCTTGTCGCGTACCTCTATCGGGCGCGGACCGACCCGCGGCTGGCCTTCGAGGCATGAAACAGACCGGGGCCGCCGCAGGGTCCGGCCCCGGTTGGCGGGCTGCAGATCCTCCACTCGAAAGCTCAATGACCGCCCTTGCAGCTCCCATCTGGATCGATCCCGCAGCCGGCGTCCGAATGGATTTGCGTAGGGATCAAGCTCCCCTTGCAGCTGCCGCTGGGATCGAGCCCGCAGCCCTCGTCGCTCCAGAGACTGACGAGGAAACCCCAGAGCCGCGCCGGGACGGATGGCTTGGCGGCTGAGGATGCCGCCTGACCGCGCGGGGTGGGCGCTGGACGGCGCTCGACTGCGGCGGCCCAGGGCGCGCCAAGGAAAGAGCCGAGGAGAAGAACGATGAGGGTGCGACGGAGAGAAGAAACGGACATAGGAAGCTCCTTTCACGTGGACGCCACAGCGCCGGCCTCCTTGGCCGCCCGGACGTCTCGTCCTAGGAGTATGGTGCGCGTCGGCCGAATTTATTCGCAAAACTGGCATCCGGGATGCCATCGGGCAGGCGACGCCAAGGTTCGCCTCGCCTTCTGCTAGGAGAGCGGTCCAATGCCGCGAGAACCGGAAGCGCCGCGGGAGCTGGGCCTGGCCGTCGTCTTCCTCCGCGCGCTCCGAAGGTGGAAGCAGAGCGATCTCGCGGCGGCGGCCGGCATCGACAAGGGCCAGATCTCGCGCTTTGAGATGGGGATTCGTATCCCCTCATGGCCGATCCTGGCCCGCCTCGCCGCCGCGGCGCGGGTGCCTTTTTCGCTCGTCGAGCAGGTTCTCCCCATGCTTCGCCGGTTCGGCACAGCAGGAGAGGACGGCTTGCAAGCCGCCGATCCGGCGAACGAAGAGCGACAGGCGAAAGCCGGCGCCATCGCCGTCTCCCGTGTCGTAGAAGCGGAAGCGGCCGGACGGCTTGCAAGCCTGAGTACCCCGACCAACGCGCTGGTCTCGAAGGCTCGGGATGACCGCATCCGGACTCTCTGCGAGCGCCTCTGCGCCGAGAGTGAAAGGGCTGCTGCCGCCGACTCGACGCGGGCGGTCCAGCTTGCCAAGCTCGCCCTCCGGGTTACGGCGACCGCCCCCGGAGAGGGCGCCAATCGCGTCCCTCTGGAGGGCTACATATGGGCCTTCGTCGCCAATGGCCGCCGCGTGGCCAACGACCTGCCCGCCGCCGACGAAGCCATCGGCCGCGCCGAGAAGCTCTGCTTCGGCGGCGGGACCGCTGCCCTGGGGCCGCTCGCGGCCAGCAGGATTCTGGACCTGAAGGCCTCGCTGCGCCGGGCTCAACGCCGGTTCGAGGAGGCCCTCCGGCTCCTCGACGAAGCGCTGGCCCTGGGCGGCGACGAAGTGAGGGAACGAATACTTCTCAAGAAGGCCTTCACCTTCGAGCAGATGGGTGAGTACGGCCGAGCGGTCGAGACGCTTCGCGAGGCAGCACTCCTGATCGACGACAGCAGCGAGCCACACCAAGTTTGCGTGCTGCGCTTCAATCTCGCTGTGAACCTCTGCCACGCAGGCAGACACTCCGAGGCAGCGCCCTTGGTCGCGAAGACGCGGGAACTGGCGGCCGCCCTCGGTAACGAGCAGGAATTGATCCGCGTTTGCTGGCTGGAGGGGCGCGTCGCGGCCGGGCTCGGCCGCGACGAAGAAGCTCTCGCCGTCCTGGAGGAGGTGCGGGCCGAGTTTGCAGATCGCGAGATGAGCTATGACGCGGCTCTCGTCTCCCTCGAGCTTGCAGTCCTTCACCTGGAGCGCGGGCGAACGGCCGAGGTCAAGTCGATCGCGCATGAAATGGCGCCCATCTTCGAGGCTCAAGGGGTGCACGAAGGGGCGCTGGCGGCGCTCCGTCTCTTCCGCGACGCCGCGGAGCAGGAACGGATCACGGCCGAGCTGGCGCGGCGGCTCGTCGCGTACCTCTACCGCGCCCAGCACGACCCGCAGCTACGGTTCGAAGCCTGACCTGCGAGCTCTCGGCTCCTGCAAGTGTAGGCCGCAGCCGCCGGCTGGCGGAGCGCTTCTTCAGCCAACCAGGGCGAATTTCTTCGGCAAAGCGTCATCAGAGATGCCAAGATAAGTTCCTTCGTCTTTTGCCTTGCCATGTGCGCCTATACTTTTTTAAAGAAGGCGCGATGACGCAATTCAGCCATGGCTTCGACGATCCTAGCGATGGCTGGAAGGCCCACAGCTAGGAGGCACAGGCCGATGACGGCAAGGAATTCAGGGATGCAAATTTCACGGACGGGACTTGGGGTGTTGGTGCTTTTTCTCGCGATCGGCGTCAACGGCGCCGGCACGGCCCAGGCGCCGCCGCCGGCGCCGGTGCTGGGAGTCACCTTCCAGGACCAGACGGCCATCGCCCAGGGGATGACCCCCGGCGGCTCGGTCGTCTGGTTCAGTGTCTCTAACGAGGTCGCCGACTACCAGTCGACCATCGTGCGGCGGCAGGCAGTGGTGGCGGCGGACGCCACCGGCCAGGCGATCTTCCAGCTCGACCGCTCCTTCGTTCGGCAGTCGATCTGGGTCGCCGTCGACCTGGCGACGGGGAGGTATGCGACCGCCTCTCCCTTCCCCTCCCGATTCTTGCCAGCGATCTCCGTCCTGCCGCCGGGCGCTCTGCGGAGCCGGGCGAGCTCGTTGCCGGACCAGCTGACCGACGTTGCGGATTACACCGAGCTGCTCCTCGTGCGGCCCGGCAGCGGAGCCTGGGGCGGCACTGCCGGCCGCGGCGGCGTGAACGATGAATCGAGCCCCGAAGACTCCGGACTCGAAGTCTCGCTCGACAGGCTGGCGGCGCTCACCGCGAGCACTCCGGCGCTCTCGAAAGCGGCAGTCCACGACCTCCTCTTCGTCGTCCATCCGCTGGCGATGGAGCTTGCCGTGACGAGGGTGGAGGTGCTGCCATGATCGGAAAAGCACATTCGCGTGCGCTCCTCGTCGCCAGCGCGCTCCTCGCCCTTCACGGCGCCGCCGCCGGAGCGGACGTCCACCCCAACAACGAGAGCGGAGTAGCGATCGACCGCGCTTTCCAGGTGGGCGACGTCGACAACATCAACCTTTTCAACGGCAACCTGACCCTGACCCTGCCGCTCGGCGTCTCCTATCCGGTGGGCGGCGCGTTCAGCTACCAGCTCACGCTGGTACACACTTCGAACGCGTGGAACTTTTTCCAGCGCAATGACCTGAACGGTGTCACCTACAACGACTCCGCCCCGAGCGTCTGCTCGAACGTTGGGCTCGGGTGGCGGGTCTCCTTTGGCGCCATCGCGCCGGCAGCCTGCCTGGCCGCGGACGACGCGATCGACGCCAGCCGGCAGATCTACGAGGCGCCGGACGGCTCGCAGCACGTCTTCTATCCGACCCTCCACGCCAGCGATCCCGACGACGGAACCGATTCAGGGCTCCTCATGCAGAACGTCCTCTACACGCGGGACGGCAGCTATCTGCGGTTCCGCAAAGTACCTCCGGGCGCGGAGATCGATTTCCCGGACGGCACCATCCATCACTTCGGCTCCGACGGACGGCTGACCCAGATCCGCGACGCTTTCAACAACCAGATGAACGTCAACTACACGGCGAACTGCGGCAGCGCCAGCAGCTGTTGGCAGATCACCGACACCCAGGGGCGGACCCATTGGGTGTACTTCCGCAACGACCTGCCTGGGTACACGGCCAGCATTGACCGCGTCGTGCTGGCGTCCTTCGGCGGCGGCGCGGCGACCTACACATTCAACTACACGACCCAGACGATCGGCCGCGCCTGCCCGAGCAACGACTGCCAGATCGGCAATCTCGCCGTACCGCTCTTGGCGAGCGTGACGCTGCCGGACGGCTCGAGCTTCGGGCCGATGGATTACACCGAGGTGGCAACCACCACCAACTCCGATGCCTGCAGGAACTACAATCCGCCGCCGCCCCCAGACACCGGCGCGGGCAACTGCGTGGTCGGCTCCGGCGCCATCATCGGGCTGCCACTGCCGACCCTAGGTCGCATCGAATGGACCTACCAATCCTACGGCTTTCCGTCGGGAGCCGGCACCGGGCGCCGGCAGCACAATCTCGGCGTCAGCACCCGCACCACCAAGGACGCCAGCGGCGCCGTCCTCGGCCAATGGACCTATACCACGGTGCCCACGCTGGAGCCTTTCGGCGCTCCGCAGCAAGAGCTCGTCAACAGCGTCGTCGATCCTCTCGGCAACCGCACGGTCCGCTACTTCTCGGTCGCCGCCGGCGGCGGCTTCGGCTACGGGCCCGGTCCCAACTCCTTCGACTATGGGCGCCAGTACACTCCGAAGACGACCTATCCGGGCGACTCGACGCTCTTCCTGTCATCCCAGGTCTTCGACGCTGGCGGCACACTCAAGCGCACGGAGTACGCCCAGTACGTGCGCGACCAGCTCGACCTCAACGGCAGCCTAATCGAGGAGAACAACAACAACGGCCGAGTTCTCCGCAGCCGCACGGTCTACGACGATACGTCCTATGCCGACTTGACCAATTCGGACTTCGACGGGCTCGGGCACTTCCGCACCCAGCAGACCAACGGCACCCTGCCGGGCAACAACGTGCGGACGCACTACACCTTCTTCAACCCGGCCCAGGGGACCTACTCGGTCACCCAGTCGAGCAACACGGCCGGCCCCTACTCGCCCATCGTCTTCATCTCGCCCTGGGTGATCAACACCTCGGCCTACGAGTGGACCGCCGAGAACTCGGTCACCGAGTTTCGCTCGTTCTGCTACGAGGGCAACGGGTTCCTCGCCCGCCGGCGGGTGCACAACGCCAACGGCTCCGGGCAGGGTGCCAACGACCTAGTGCAGGTCTTCGGCCACAACCCGTCCGGCGACCTCACGAGCGAGCAGTACTACGGCGGCGACAACCAGCCGGTGGCGACCGGCAACCTCTGCGCGATCTCCCTGCCGGCTCCCGAGTACCAGATCAATCACACCTACGTCGCCGGCACCCGGGCTACCTCGCAGTACTCGGGGGTGAGCTTCAAGAGCCTCGATCGCGACGTCGACGGCAACACGGGACTGCCCGTGCGGAGCCGCGACACCTCGGGGATCCAGACGAGCTTCACCTATGACGCCCTCGGACGGCTGACCTACGCCAAGCCGCCCCAGGGGGCCTGGACCAATTACACCTACAACCGGGCGACCAGCCCGTCGTCGCTCGCATCGATCATCGTCGACCGGCAGCAGAACGGCTCGCCGACGATTTCGCTCGCGCAGCAGCGCTATTTCTTCGACGGCCTCGGGCGCATGATCCGCGAGGAGCGCAAGATGCCGGACGGGACCTTCAGCCAGCGGACGACGGCCTACAATGCTTTGGGCTGGAAGACGGCGGTCTCGGAGCAGGGGAACCCCAATGCCCTGACGAGCTATCTCAACTACGATCCCTTCGGCCGGCCGGGGACCATTCAGCCGCCGGACGGCTCCGGGCACGACGTCACACTGACCTACGCGGGCGTGCAGTCGGTCACCCGCCATGTGAAGGTGGGGACGAGCTGGAACGGTACCTCCGTCGTCGAGTCGACCCCGACGACAGTCGAAAGCTACGACCGCCAGGGGCGGCTCATCTCGGTCACCGAGCCCTCCGGCGCCTCCGGCGCCACGGTGATCACGAGCTATGGGTATGACGTGGGCAACCGCCTCTCGTCGGTGTCGACGAGCTCGGCCGGGACGACGCAGAACCGGGCCTTCTCCTACGACCTGCGGGGCTTCCTTCGCTCCGAGAACCATCCGGAGAAGGACGCGAA
>DATNKQ010000433.1:0-2317 GCA_035603315.1 Thermoanaerobaculia bacterium | reverse complement strand
GACGAGGGGCTGGCGATGTTCGCCGGCGGCACCTGGGGTCTCGACGACCGCGGCCAGCTCGCCCTTTCGCTCTTGCGGACGGGCCGGGTGCCGCTCGCCGAGCTCGACGCCGGCTTCGCCGGCGGCCGGGGCGAGGTGGCGGCGGCCTATGCCGTGGCCGGCGCCTTTGTGCGCGACCTCCTGGAGCGGCACGGCCCGGGGGTCGCCGCCGGCATCCTCGCCGGCGTCGCCCGCGGCCTGCCGTTCGCGGCAGCCTTCGAGCGCACCGCCGGCACGCCGCTCGCCGCCGCCCAAGCCTCCTTCTGGAGCCGGGAGACGCTGTGGTACCGCTGGGTGCCGCTCCTCACCAGCTCGCTCACCCTGTGGACGGGCATCACCCTCCTCGCCCTCTTCGCCGGCCGGCGCCGCCGCGTGCGGACGGCGGCGCTCCATCGCCAGTGGGACGAGGAGGAACGCCGGCGATTGAGCGAGGCGGCCGCCGGCGACGAGCCGGTCAACTGACCCACCTGACTCCACCGGCGCGTCCCGCTACTTGAAGTACCCGTTGACGTCGAGGATGAACTGGGTGGTGCCGGCCGCCGCGTTCTGCACCAGGACGGTGCCGGAGCCGTCGGTCGCCAGCAAGACGACGGCGTTATTGGCCTTGGTCTGGCCGGGGGCGAAGTTGATCGTGCTGGTCCCCAACGGGAAGGCGTTGCCGGGGTAGAGGTTGACGACGCCGGCGGCGGTCGGGCCGGTGATGGTGACATTGGCGGAGACCGATTTGGTGCCCGCCGGGATGCCGCAGATTCCCGCTACGGGGAACGTCCGTTGCACCGAGGCCGCGAGGACGGGGCCTCCCTGCGAGCCGTTGGCGTTGCGGGTGTCGATCGCCCGGCAGGGAGGGACGGTGAAAAAGGAGAGCGCCGCCGGCGGGGGAGCGTAGAAGTAGGAGTTGCTGAGGGTACCCGCGGAGGGCCCCGGATCGGTGACTGTCACGCTGGCCGTCCCGGTCGCGTGGGCGCCGGTCGTCGCCGTGATCGTCGTCGCGTTGACGACCACGACCGAGGCGGCGGCCACGCCGCCGATCGCCACCGTGGCGCCGTTCTGGAAGTTGGTCCCGGTGAGGGTGACCGGCGTGCCGCCGGCGGTCGAGCCGGCGTTGGGCTTGACGGCGAGGACGATGGGCGCGGTGCTTAGGGGGAAGACGCAGGCGCCGGCGTTGGGGGGGATCCTGGGGGCGATGTTGGAGTTGATGACCGTCACCGTCCGCGGGTGGAAGACCAGGTTGGTGCAACCGAGGAACTGGCAGTAGCTCATCACCGTGCCGGTGACGTTGGGTACGCCCTGCATGGTCATCGGCGCCGGGCAGCTGGTGGGGCCGGAGTAGCAGCCCGCCTCGCCATTGAAGCACATGTCGATCGGCGGCGAGTAGCAGTGGGTGTGCACGGAGCCGAAGTTGTGTCCGATCTCGTGGCCGACCACCAGGGCGTCGCCGGCCAGGTAGTCGATCTTGAACACCTGGCTGAAGCTGTAGCCGGAGCCGGTGTTGCAGAGGGTGCCGACCGAAGCGATGCCGGAGGCGGAGTTGTTCGAGCTCTCTTTGCCCGACAGCATCATGGCGAGGGCGCGCGGGTCGCCCACCTCGTTCACGCTCCACCAGTTCGCGAACTCGTTGAGCTTGTTGCCGTCGGCTTCACCGGTGCCGTTCTGGTTGTAGGGATCGGGGGTGGTCGAGACGCGCAGGAAGGTAGTCCCCTGGAGGAGGCGGATCTGCAGGTCGCGCTCGTACATGACGTTCATGGCGGCGAAGAGGCTGGCGATGTAGTTGGCGGCGCTTATCACGTTGTCGCCGAACTTGAGCGACAGGAGCTCGTTGTCGGTGTCGACCCCCATCGTCACGGTGTAGAGGCCGGAGAGCGCAGCGGTCGCCGTCGTCTCGGAGCGGGGGGCGAGCGCCTGCTCGAGGCGGCGCGGCAGGCCCTCCTGACCGCACTGCCAGCTCGGGCGCTTGGCTCCGGAGGCGGCGTCTGCCGGGCCGGCGAGGAAGGCCTCGGGGGAGGCGACGAGATGGCGCCCCCCGTCCGCGGCGGCGCCCAGCCGCGCGGCCATGCCCGCCGTCAGCGGCCGCAGCTCGTGGACGCCGTCACGCGACTGCGCGAAGCCCCGGAGCTCGCCCGTGGCGGGGTCGATCGAGGCGAAGACGCGGACGTCGTCCTCGCCCTCCGCCGTCCCCCAGAAGAAGACGAGGTCGGAGCGCCGCAGCTCGGTCTTCCGCTTGCCTTCGACCTTCCAGATCCGCGCCTCGGGAGAGTAGACCTCGTGGCGGGTCAGGAGG
>DATNKQ010000429.1:0-5166 GCA_035603315.1 Thermoanaerobaculia bacterium | reverse complement strand
AAGGATCTGCCCGTCCTCGAGCTGCCCACCGACCGGCCGCGGCCGGCGGTTCAGCGCTTCGCCGGCAGGGTGCTCTCGCGGACGCTCCCCGAAGACCTCGTGCGTTCACTGCGGGCACTCGTCCGCGGCGACGAGGCGACGCTCTTCATGGGCCTCTTGGCCGCCTTCCAGGCGCTCCTCCATCGCTACAGCGGCCAGGAGGACGTCGTCGTCGGCTCGTCGATCGCCGGCCGCAACCGGCGCGAGCTGGAGCCGCTGATCGGCTTCTTCGTCAACGCCCTGCCGCTGCGCGCCGACCTCTCCGGCCGGCCGACCTTCCGCCAGCTCCTGGCCCGCGTGCGGGAGGCGGCGGTGGGGGCGTTCGGACACCAGGACGTGCCGTTCGAGAGACTGGTCGCGGAGCTGCAGCCGCGCCGCGACACCTCCCGCTCGCCGATCTTCCAGGTGCTCTTCCAGCTGCAGAACACGGGGGTGAGCGCCTTCGAGCTGCCCGGCCTCGTCCTCTCCCCGGTCGAGGTGAGCAGCCAGACCGCCAAGTTCGACCTGGCGCTCAGCCTGGTGCCGGCGGGGGCGGGCTTCGAGGAGGTCTGGAAGTTCAACACCGCGCTCTTCGAGGAGGCGACGGTGGCGCGCATGTCGGCCCACCTGCGGACCCTCCTGGCCGCCGCCGTGGCGGATCCCGAGCGGCCTGTCGCGCGGCTGCCGCTCCTGACCGCCGACGAGGAGCAGCAGCTCCGAGAGTGGAACGACTCCGCGGCCGGCTACCCCCAGGACCTCTGCCTGCACGAGCGGATCGCCTCCCAGGTCCGCCGCACGCCGGAGCGGATCGCGGCGGCCTGCGGGGCGGACCGCCTGAGCTACGGCGAGCTCGACTCGGCGGCAAGTGTGCTGGCGCGGCGCCTTCGCGCCGCGGGGGTAGGTCCCGAGGTGGCGGTGGGCGTCTGCGCCGAGCGCTCCCTCGAGCTGGTGGTGGGTATCCTCGCCGTCCTCAAAGCGGGCGGCGCCTACCTGCCGCTCGACCCCGACTATCCCGCCGAGCGGCTGGCGTACATGATCGACGACTCGCGGGTGCCGGTCGTCCTCGCCCAGGAGCGGCTGGCCGGCCGGCTCGGCGAGCACCTGGAACGCCAGGGGACGAAGATCCTGCCGCTCGACGGCTGCGCGGCCGGGAGGCAGACCGCAGTTTCGCTGGCGCCCTCAGGGGCGGGGCCGGACTCCCTCGCCTACGTCATCTACACCTCGGGCTCGACCGGGCGCCCGAAGGGGACGATGAACACCCACCGCGGCATCGTCAACCGGCTGCTCTGGATGCAGGAGCGCTTCGGCCTGGCGGCGGACGACCGGGTGCTGCAGAAGACGCCGTTCAGCTTCGACGTCTCGGTGTGGGAGCTCTTCTGGCCGCTGCTCACCGGGGCGCGCCTGGTGATGGCGCGGCCGGGAGGCCATCAGGACAGCGCCTACCTCGTCGCCGAGATCGCCGGCTCGGAGGTCACCACCCTCCATTTCGTCCCCTCGATGCTGCAGGTCTTCGTGGAGGCGCCGGGGATGGAGCGCTGCGCCTCGCTGCGGCGGGTGATCTGCAGCGGCGAGGCGCTGCCGCCGGCCCTCGTCCGACGCTTCTTCGCGCGCTCGGAAGCCGAGCTGCACAACCTCTACGGCCCCACCGAGGCGGCGGTCGACGTCACCTCCTGGTCCTGCGAGCGCGACTCCCCTGGAGCCGTGGTGCCCATCGGCAGGCCCATCGCCAACACCCGCATCCACCTCCTGGACAGGCTTGGGCAGGGGAGCGGCGCCCTGCCGATCGGCGTGCCGGGCGAGCTGGCGATCGGCGGCGTGCAGCTCGCCCGCGGCTATCTGAGGCGCCCCGAACTGACGGCCGAGCGTTTCGTGCCGGACCCCTTCGCGGCGGCGCGGGGAGAGGCCGGCGCGCGCCTCTACCGCACCGGCGACCTGGCGCGCCACCTGCCGGACGGGACGATCGACTTCCTCGGCCGCCTCGACCACCAGGTCAAGATCCGCGGGCTGCGCATCGAGCTCGGCGAGATCGAGGCGGCGCTCGCCGGCCATCCGGCCCTGCGGGAAGCGGTGGTCCTGCCGCACGTCGAGGGCGGCGGCGTCCTGGGCGCCGTCAACCTGGCGGCCTACGTCACCCGGCGGCCGGACGCGACCCCGGAGCCCACCCTGGCCGATCTGCGCGGCTTCCTCTCGCGCTCGCTCCCCGAGTACATGCTGCCCTCCGCCCTGCGGGTGCTCGACGCCCTGCCGCTGACCCCCAGCGGCAAAGCCGATCGCAAGGCCCTGGCGGCCCTCGACCTGCCGTCCGCGATCGACGCTGCGCCAGGGGAACGGGTGCCGCCGCGCGACGCGCTCGAGCTCTTCCTGGCCCGGCTATGGAGCGAGACCCTGGGCCTGGCGCCGGAGGCCTTCGGCGTTCACGACAACTTCTTCCGGCTGGGCGGCAACTCGATCACCGGCGCCATGTTCATCAACCGGCTGCAGGAGGAGCTGCGCGAGATCGTGCACGTGGTGACGATCTTCGACGCCCCGACGATCGGCGAGCTCGCCGCCTACCTCGCCGCCGAGGTTCCCGCCGCGGCGGCGCGGATGGCCGGCGCCGCTACGCCGGTGGGCTCCGTAGCGGCTGCCGGGCCGACGGTCGACGCCGCCCGCCTGGCGGACCTGCGCCCGCTCCTCCGCACTCTCACGCCGCTGCCGCCCGCGCTCGCCGGCGCTCCCCGGAACCCGCCGGCGGTCTTTCTCCTCTCGCCCCCGCGCTCCGGCTCGACCCTCCTGCGCGTCATGCTGGGGGGGAATCCTCGCCTCTTCGCGCCGCCGGAGCTCGAGCTGCTCGGCTTCAACGACCTCCGCGAGCGGCGGCAGGCCTTCGCCGGCCGCGACGCCTTCCGCCTGGAGGGGGCGATCCGCGCCGTCGTCGAGACCCGCGGCTGCTCCGTCGAGGAAGCGCGGGAGCTCATCGCGGCCGGCGAGGAGGAGGCGCTGCCGACGCAGGAGCTCTATCGCTGGCTCCAGGGTTGGATCGGCGGCCGCATGTTGGTCGACAAGACGCCGACCTATGCCTGGGACCGCGCCACCTTGGAGCGGGCGGAGGAGATCTTCGCCGGCGCGCGCTACCTTCACCTCGCCCGCCACCCGGCCGCCACCATCCGCTCGTTCGAGGAGGCGCGGATCGACCAGATCTTCCTCCCTCAGGCTGACACCTTCGCGCGGCGGGAGCTCGCCGAGCTGCTCTGGATGCTGGCGCACGAGAACATCCTGGAGTTCCTGGCCGGCGTGCCGCCGGAGCGCCAGCACGCCGTGCGCTTCGAGGATCTCCTGGCGGCGCCGGAGCGGGTGCTCGGCGACATCTGCGGCTTCCTCGGCATCGCCTACCATCCCGACATGGCCGAGCCCTACAAGGACGGCTCGGCGCGCATGACCGACGGTCTCCATGCCGCCTCGCGCATGCTGGGCGACGTCAAGTTCCACCAGCACTCAGGGATCGACGCCAGCGTCGCCGAGCGCTCGCGGGAGGCCGGGGGCGTGGCGTTGAGCGAGGCCACGCGCGCGCTCTCGGCGCGCCTCGGCTATGAGATAGAAGCGGAGATCGATGCGCCCGTCGGACCAAGCTGGCAGCGGATCGAGTCCCGGGCCGGGGTGCCGGGGACGCCCCTGCCGCTGTCGTTCTCGCAGGAGCGCTTCTGGTTCCTCGACCAGCTCGAGCGGCGCACGGCGGTCTACAACATGTTCTGCTCCGTCCGGCTGCGCGGCGCGCTCGATCCGCAGGTCCTGGCCCGCAGCTTCGGCGAGATCGTCCGCCGCCACCAGGTGCTGCGGTCCGTCTTCGCCGTCGTCGACGGTGGACCGATACAGATCGTCCGTCCGGCCGTCCCCTTCCCCCTTCCGCAGGTCGACCTGAGCGGCCTGCCGCCTACCGCCCGCCAGGCGGAGGCCGAGCGCCTGTCGGCGGCGGAGAGCGTGCGCCCCTTCGACCTCGGCAACGACGTCCTCCTGCGCGCGATGGTCCTGCCCTTGACTCCAGCAACTCCAGCAACGCCGCCGACGCCGGCGAGGGCGGAGAAGGCGCCGGAGGAGGCGGAGCACCTGCTCTTCTTCGTCGTCCACCACATCGCCTTCGACGGCTGGTCGCTGCGGGTGATGCTGCGCGAGCTCCCGGCGCTCTACCGCGCCTTCGCGGCGGGCGCATCGTCGCCCCTCCCCGAGCCGGCCATCCAGTACGCGGACTTCGCCGTCTGGCAGCGGCGGCAGCTCGCCGGCGAGCGGCGCGAGGCCGAGCTGGCCTACTGGCGGCGGCAGCTCGCCGGCAATCCGCCGCCGCTCCTCCTGCCCGCCGATCGCCGCCGCTCGGCGGTCCAGGGCTTCTCGGCGAGCGGCCGCGAGCGGGTGCTGCCGGCCCGGCTGCTGGAGTCCGCGGCGGCCTTCTCGCGGGAGCGCGCGGTATCGCTCTACGTGACCCTCCTGGCGGTCTGGCAGGCGCTCCTCCTGCGCACCGCCGACCAGGAGGACTGGCTCCTGGGGGCGCCCACCGCCGGCCGCAACCGCCCGGAGATCGACAACCTCATCGGCCTCTTCCTGAACACCCTGGTGCTGCGCACCGACCTCTCCGGCGATCCGCCTTTCGGCCAGCTGGTCGACCGCGTGCGGCGCACGACCCTGGAGGCTTTCGCCCATCAGGACCTGCCGATCGAGCAGGTGCTGCAGGCGATGTCGCCGGCGGCCGGGCCGCACGACCCTGGCCGCGGCGCCCCCTTCCAGGCGATGTTCCTCTTCCAGAACCTGCCGTCCCAGGAGGTCAGCGTGCCGGGGCTCACCTTCTCGGTCGTCCAGACCGATCGCCGCGACGAGGAGCTGGGCACGGCGCTTTTCGAGGTCGGCCTGACCTTGAGCGAGCTCGAGGACGGCGGCGCCCTCCTCGCCGAGGTCACCTACAACGCGCTCCTCTTCGAGCCGGCGACGATGGATCGCTTGCTGGCGCGCTACGAGCGGCTGCTCGCGGGGACGATGGCGGAGGCCGGACGGCCCGTATGGGACTACGACCTGCTGAGCGCGGAGGAGCGGCAGGAGCTGCTCGTCTGGGGCGACCCCGCGAGCGGCCCCGCCGCCGGAAGGGTGGCGGCCGAAACGGCGCCGGTGCAGGTCCTCTTCGAG
>DATNKQ010000408.1:0-4959 GCA_035603315.1 Thermoanaerobaculia bacterium | reverse complement strand
CTCGACGGCCCGCCCGCAAGGGCTTGGTATCCTACCGAGATCCGAAACGAGGTCCCCATGAAGATAGCGGTCTGCATCAAACAGGTCCCCGACACCGAGGCGCGGCTCCGGGTGAGCCGCGACGGCAAGTGGCTGGAGGAGGAGGACCTGCCCTTCGTCATCAACGAGAGCGACGAGTACGCCCTCGAAGAGGGGCTCGCGCTGGCGGAGAAGACGGGCGGCGAGGTGGTGGTCTTCAGCCTCGGCCCGGAGCGCGTGCGCGAGGCCCTCCGCAAGGCGCTCGCCGTGGGCGCCGCCCGCGCCGTGCACCTGAAGGACCCCGCCTTCGCCGGCGGCGACGCCCTGGCGACCGGCCGCGCGCTCGCCGCGGCCATCGCCCGCGAGAGCTTCGACCTCGTCCTCACCGGCTCGCAGTCCGACGACGTCGGCTATGCCGGCACCGGCTCGGTCATCGCCGGCCGGCTCGGCTGGCCGCACGCCTGGCTGGTGATGGGAGTGGCGCTCGACGAGGGCGGCGGGAGCGCCCGGGTGACGCGCGAGATGGAGAGCGGCATGAACGAGATCGTCCGCCTTTGCCTGCCGGCGGTGTTGGAGATCCAGGCCGGCATCAACCATCCCCGCTACGCCTCGCTCAAGGGGATCATGGCGGCGAAGCGGAAGGAGATCGCCGAGCTCTCGCCCGCCGACCTGGGGCTCGATCCCGGGACCGTGGGCGCGGCGGGCTCGCGGCTCGAGATCCTCTCGGTGTCGCTGCCCGACAGCGGCGGCGGCGCGCAGATGATCGCGGGGGATCCCAAGGCGGCGGCAGCGGCGCTCGTCGATCGTCTGCGGCAGGAAGCGAGGGTGCTCTGATGGCCGCGGCGAAGGTGTGGGTCGTCCTGCAGCTCCGCGAGGGACGGATCGCGCGCATGTCGTGGGAGGCGATCGCCGCCGCCCAGAAGCTCGCCGCCGTCTCCGGCGGCAAGCCGGAGGCCGTGCTGCTGGGAGCGGGGCTCGGCGAGGCCGCGGCCGAGGTGGCGAAGCGGGACCTCGCGGCCGTCTGGACGGCCGACGCCGAGGTCCTGCGCGCCTATACCCCGGGGGCTTACGTCGGCGCCCTGGCGCCCGCCATCCAGGCCGCCCGGCCCGACTTCGTCGTCTTCCCGCACACCTACCAGTCGGTCGACTACGTCCCCCGCCTGGCGGAAGCCGTGGGTGCCGGCCTGCTCCCCGAGGTGACCGGCTTCGAGCCCGCTGCCGACGGTGCGGAAGGCCTGGTCTGGAGCCGTCCCATCCTGGGAGGCAAGATGCGGGCGCGGGTGCGGGTCCGCGGCGAGGGGACGGTGCTGGTCTCGGTGCAGTCGGGCGCCTTCCAGGCCGACGGCGCCGCCCTGGGGCAGACCCCGGCCGAGATCCGGCCGCTGGCCGTCGACCTCTCCGCTATCCAAGCCGACCGCGAGGTGCTGGGGGTCGAGCAGGTGGGAGGCGAGAAGATCGACTTGACCAAGGCCGACATCATCGTCGCCGTCGGCCGCGGGGTGGGGGGCGCCGACAAGATGGGGGTGGTCGAGGAGCTGGCGAAGGCCCTGGGAGCCGAGATCGGCGCCAGCCGGCCGGTGATCGACAACGGCTGGCTGCCGCGCGACCGCCAGATCGGCTCCTCCGGCCAGACCGTCGCGCCCCGCCTCTACATCGCCGCTGGCATCTCCGGCGCCATCCAGCACCTGGTGGGGATGAAGGGCTCGGCGGTCGTCGTCGCCATCAACAAGGACCCTGGCGCTCCCATCTTCACCGTCGCCGACTACGGCATCGTCGGCGATCTCCACGAGATCCTGCCGGCGCTGACCGAAGCGGTGAAGGCGGCCAAGGCCTGACCCGCATTTCTCACCACTTCGCCGCTTCGACCCTACGGAGGCCCGCGCCTGCGGCGTGCTGGTCCAGACCCTTCAAGACAGACTGTTCCCTATAGCCTCCGGCGAAACGACATCTCCAGAGAATGGGAACGGGCCGCTCCGGGTCTCCGCTCGCGAAGTGGTGAGAAATGCGGGCGAACGGCGCCAGTTCAGTCGAGGAAGAAATCGGTCGCCAGCGTCGCTCCGGGCCGGACGGCGTAGCGGTCGAGGTCGGTCACCCCGGCTGCCGCCAGCACCTCGTCGTCGATGTAGAAGTTCCCCGTGCAGCAGCGGCTGTCGCGGGTGAGGATGACGTGGGCGGCGTCGGCCAGGATCTCCGGCTTGCGGCAGCTCTCCGGCGGCACGATGCCGCCGAGCATCGCCAGCGCGGCGGTGGCGATGGCGGTCCGCGGCCAGAGCGCGTTGACGGCGATCCCGTCGACGGCGAACTCGGCGGCGAACCCCAGCACGCACATGCTCATGCCGTACTTCGCCATGGTGTAGGCACAGTGGTGGGCGAACCACTTGGGGTTGAGGTTGAGCGGCGGCGAGAGCATCAGGATGTGCGGGTTCGCGCCCTTCTTGAGGTGGGGAAGGCAGGCCTGCGAGCAGAGGAAGGTGCCGCGGGCGTTGACCCCCGCCATCAGGTCGTAGCGCTTCATCGGCGTGTCGAGAGTGCCGGTCAGGCTGATGGCGCTGGCGTTGTTGACCAGGACGTCGATGCCGCCGAAGGCGGCGACGGTCCTCTCGACCGCCGCCCGAACCTGGTCCTCGTTGCGGATGTCGACCTCCAGCGGCAGCGCCCGGCCTCCCGCCGCCACGATCTCTTCGGCGGCGGTGTGGATCGTCCCCGGCAGCTTGGGATGGGGCTCCGAGGTCTTGGCGACGACGGCGATGTTGGCGCCATCGGCGGCGGCGCGCAGCGCGATCGCCTTGCCGATGCCGCGGCTGGCGCCGGTGATGAACAGGGTCTTGCCGTGCAGATCCGCCATGGACGCTTTCTCCTCGTGAGGTGCTGCCGCTACAGCGCCGTCGTCCCCGGCGGCACGACGCGGTCGACGGCCGCCAGCTCCTCCGGGGTGAAGATGACGTCGAGCGCCTGCAGGCTGTCCTCGAGCTGCGCCATCGTGCGCGGGCCCAAGATGGCCGCGGTGACGGCGGGGTTCGCGAGCACCCAGGCGTTGGCGAAGCGGGCGAGCGGGATCCCCTTGGCCTCGGCGAGCGGCAGGAGCTTCTCGACGGCGGCCTTGCGGCGCTCGAACTTGGGGTTGTCGACGTCGCCGATCCACTGCTCCGCCCGCTTGCTGTCCTTGGGGTTGGCCCTGCCGGCGCGGTACTTGCCGGAGAGCCAACCCCCTTCGAGCGGGCTCCAGACGATGTTGGCGATGCCGAAGTGGCGGGTCATGGGGAAGTGCTCCAGCTCCATGGCGCGGCGCAGCAGGCTGTAGGGCGGCTGCAGGGAGACGAAGCGCTCCCAGCCGTGGCGGTCGCTCATCCACAGTGTTTCGACGATCTCCCAGGCGGCGAACCGCTTGTCCCAGATGCCCGGCCCGTCGTAGTGGTTGGTCGAGCAGCCGATGTAGCGCACCTTGCCCTGGCGCACGAGGTCGTTCAGGGCCGACAGCGTCTCGTCGATGGGCGTCGTTGAGTCGGGGCGGTGGATCTGGTAGAGGTCGATGACGTCGGTGCCGAGGCGCCGGAGGCTTCGCTCGCACTGCTCGTGGATCGCCTTGCGCGACAGCCCGCGCTCGTTGGGCCCGTCGCCCATCGGCCCCCACACCTTGGTGGCCAGCACGGCCTTCTCCCGCCGCCCCTGGAGCGCCTTGCCGACGATCTCCTCCGACTCGCCCTCCGAGTAGGTGTTGGCGGTGTCGATGAAGTTGATGCCGGCGTCCATCGCCCGGTGGATGATGCGGATGCTCTCCTCGTGGTCGGGGTTCCCCCAGGCCCCGAACATCATCGTCCCCAGGCAGAGCGAGGAAACCTTGACGCCGGTGCGGCCGAGATTCCGGTACTCCATGCAGCCTCCCTTCGCGAGCCGGCACGCGGCACGAGCGCGCGCCGCCGCCGGCCGATCGCATTATGCCATCCGGCTTCGCTAGACTCCCAGCGGAGGAAGAGGCGATGAGGATCGCGGTCCTGGGGGCGGGCGGAGTCGGCGGCTACTTCGGAGGCGCGCTCGCCCGGGCGGGCAATGAGGTGGTGCTGCTGGCGCGAGGAGAGCATCTCCGCGCCCTCGCCGAGCGCGGCCTCGAGGTCCGCACGCCGGAGGAGACCTACCGGGTGGCGGTCGAAGCGCGGGAAGATCCGCGGGAGATCCGCGGGGCGGAGCTGGCGATCGTCGCCGTCAAGAGCTACTCGCTGGCGGAGATCGCCCCGGCGGCCCGCCTCCTGGCCGAGGCAGGCGCCGACGTCCTGCCTTTGCTCAACGGCGTCGAGGCGGCCGAGCGGTTGGCGGCGGCAGGCGTCCCGGACGGCCGCGTGCTTGGCGGCCTCGCCGAGATCAGCGCCGCGCGGGTCGCTCCCGGCGTCGTCGAGCGCCGCAGCCCCTTCGAACGGGTGGTGGTGGGCGAGCGGGCAGGCGGCGCTTCCCCGCGCGCCGATAGGATCGTGGCTGCCTTCCGCGAGGCGGGCGTCGAGGCCCGGGTCTCCGCCGACATTCAGGCCGACCTCTGGCGCAAGCTCACCTTCATCACCGCCATGTCGGCTGCCTGCGGCCTCGCCCGCGCCCCCATCGGCCCCGTCCGCAAAGCTCCCCTGGGCTCGCTCCTGATCGAGCGCCTGGTCCGCGAGGTAGTCGCCGTCGGCCGCGCCCGCGGCGTGGCCCTGGCGAGCGACTTGGAGGAGAAGATGGTCAAGGTCATCGACTCGATGCCCGAGGCGATGAAGCCGAGCTTCCTCCTCGACCTCGAATCGGGCGGCCGGACCGAGCTCGACGACCTCAGCGGCGCGGTCTCCCGCCTCGGCCGCCTGGCCGGAGTCGAGACGCCGGTGCACGACGTCGCCACGGCGGCCCTCGGGGTCGCCCGTCCGCCGGCCACGGGCCGGCATTGACGACGATCTGTAGGTTGTTCGGCGATCCTTACTG
>DATNKQ010000398.1:0-8902 GCA_035603315.1 Thermoanaerobaculia bacterium | reverse complement strand
GCCTGGCGGTGGCATCAGGCGCGCGGCCTGCAGGCGATGGGCGCCGGGGACGGCGCGGGGGTGGTGGAGAGCCTGACCCGCGCGATCGGTGCCAGCCGGCGGGAGCTCTGGCGCCACGAGGCGGCGGGCCTGTGGAACGACCTCGGGGTCGGGCGCGCCCAGGTGGGCGACCTCGCCGGCGCCGAGCGGGCTTTCCTGCACGCCCTGCGGCTCTTCGGCCGCTGCGACGGCCCGCGCCGGACGACGCTCGCCCTGCACAACCTGGCCGAGGTGCGCCTGCGGCGGGGGCGCCTCGCCGGCGTGCGCGAGATCCTCGAGAAGTCGACGGCCGAGAACCGCCTGGCCGGCAACCTGCGCGGCCTCACCCAGGACCACGAACTGTGGGCGCGCTGCGAGCTGGCGGAGGGGCGCCCTGCCGCCGCCCTCGCGCTCTGCCGGGGCGCCCTGGCGGCGCTCGACGCGCACGGGCTCGACTGGCGGCGGAGCGAGCTGCATCTCTTCGCCGCGCGGGCGCTGGGCTGGCTCGAGCGCCGGGAGGAGGCGGCCGTCGAGCTGGCCTCCTCGGACCCGGCCGCCCTCGCCGAGCTGGAGCCCGAGGAGCGCCCCGCCCTCCTGGCCCACGCCGGCGACCGCGGAGGGGCTCTGCGCTCTCTGCAGCTGGCGCCGGAGAGTCCCGGCCGCGACCTCTGGCAGGCGGTGCTCGACGGCCAGGCCCCGGCCGCCGCGGCCTGGAGCGCGCTCGCCGCTCTCGAACCTTACCGCGCCGCGCGCCTGGTCTTCGACCTCGAGCTGGCGGCGCCGGGGTCGGTACCGCGGCCGTGGCGGCGGACCGCCATCGCCACGCTGCGCCGCGTCGGGGCGGGTCTCCTCGCCGAGCGCCTGGAGGCGGGTGACGAGGGACCGTGGCAGGCCCTCTCCGCCTACCTCGCGAAGCCGTCCGGCGAGCCCGCGGCCTGCGCGGCCCTGTTTGCCGCGGCGGGCTACGCCGGGGTCGAGCTTTCGTGGAGCGGAGAGAGCGGGCGGCGCGTGCTGGTCGCCGGAGCGGGAGGCGGACAGGAGATCACGGCGGAGGCCGCGGGCGGCCGCCTGGTGCTCTCGGCGGCGGCCCTCGACGCACCGCTGCGGGCTCTCTTCGATCTCGTCCATCGCGACCTGGCGGGCCGGCTGCCGGCCGCCTGGCCAGCGCCGGAGGAAGTGTCGCGGCCGGTCCGCGCGGGCGGCATGATCGGCGAGAGCCCGGCCCTCCGCGCGGCGCTCGACCGCCTGCGGACGCTGGCGGCAGGCGACCTCACGATCCTCATCCTGGGCGAGAGCGGCACCGGCAAGGAGCTGGTGGCGCGCGAGGTCCACCGCGCCAGCCCGCGCTCCCGCCGGCCGTTCGTCGTCGTCAACTGCGCCGCGCTCTCCGAGACGCTTCTGCTCTCCGACCTCTTCGGCCACGTGCGCGGCGCCTTCACCGGCGCCGACCGCGACCGCGCCGGGGTCTTCGAGACGGCCGACGGCGGGACGGTCTTCCTGGACGAGATCGGCGACCTGCCGGCCTCGGCGCAGGGGATGCTCCTGCGGGTCCTGCAGGAGGGCGAGGTGCGCCGGGTGGGCGAGAGCGTGGCCAGGCGGGTCGACGTGCGGACGATCGCGGCCACCCATCGCGACCTCGGGCGCATGGTCGGCGAGCGCTCCTTCCGGCAGGACCTTTTCTATCGCCTCAAGGTGGGGAGCATCGAGCTGCCGCCGCTCCGCGACCGCGGCCGGGACGTCCTCCTCCTGGCGGAGCACTTCCTGAACCTTTCAACACCCCGGGCGTCCGGCGGCGGACGATTGTCGCCGCAGGCGCAGGTGCGGCTCCTGGCCCACCGTTGGCCGGGCAACATTCGCGAGCTCAAGAACGTGATCGCCGTCGCCGCGGCGCTGGCTGGCAGCGGCGTCATCGAGCCCGAGCATCTGGGCCTGGCGGACGATGCGCCGAAATATGACAATGGCCGGCGGTCGGGATATCACCAGCAGGTGAGCGCCTTCCGCCGCCAGCTGGTCCAGGAAGCGATCACGGCAGGCGGCAGCCGGGCCGAGGCGGCCCGCCGCCTGGGCCTGTCGCGTCAGACCCTCTCGTACCTGGTGCGCCAGCTCGGACTGCTGTGATCGATCTCGAGATCGATCAGACCGTCCAGGTCCGGGCGTTGTCGCCAAGGCAGGGACGGAGCCGAAGGGCGACGGCGACCAGGGCTTCCTGATCGATCGCGTCGAAAGCCGACCGCTCATGGGAATCGACGTCGAGCACCGCCACCAGCTCTCCCGCCGGATCGTAGATGGGGACGACCACTTCCGAGCGGGCCGCCGCATCGCAGGCGATGTGGCCGAGAAATAGCTCGACGTCCGGCACCAGCTGCGGGCGGCGTTCGCGGGCCGCGGCGCCGCAGACCCCGCGATCGAAGGGGATTTCCAGGCAGCCGATCCCGCCCTGATAGGGGCCGACGCGGAGCAGCCGCGGCGCCACCACGCGGTAAAAGCCGGTCCAGCTCGCATAGGGGATTCTTTCGTGCAGCACCGCGGCGCAGGTCGCCATGGCCGTGATCGAGTCGTCGATCCCCGCCAGCACGCTGTCGAGCTCCCGCAAGGTCTGGCGAAAGAGCTCTCTCTTCTGATCGCTATCCATGGCCCGGGATTGTACGCGAAGTGAGGTCTCGTCAGCGTGAGGAAACTAACGGTTGACATTTCCATCGATCTTTTTGATAATACCCAGGGCTTTTTTGGAGCTCATCACCTAATTCCATACCGTTCAAAGATAAGGAGGCAAGGGAAAAACGATGTCTGATCCCGGCGTGCAGGGGGGCAAGCTCTATACCCTTTCCGACGTGTCACACAAGACCGGCATTTCGATGCCGACTCTCCAGCGCTACAAGAAGCTCTATCAAGGGCGCATCCCGTCAGTCGGCAGCGGACGCAAACAGCGCTATCCGGACAGCGCGCTGCCGGTCTTCGACGAGATCAAGAACGAGAACATCGGCCGCCGGGGCCGCCCGCGCAAGAATGCGTCGGCAGCCGCTGCCCCGGCCGGGCGCCGCGGCGGCCGGAGGCGGGGCCGGAAGCCGGGGGCGAAGCGCGGCGCCGCGCCAGCCTCGAGCGCAGCGGTCGCCGCCGTCGAGAAGCCGCGGCGGGGCAGGCCGCCAGGCCGGCGCAATGTTGTGAAGAGCGGTCGCGCCGGCGGCTCCGGTCTCCTCACGCTGACCCAGATCAGCAAGGACACGGGTATTTCCTACCCGACCCTCGTTCGCTACGTGCGCCTCTATTCCGATCGCTTGCCGCACGAGGGCAAGGGGCGGGCGCGGCGTTTCCATCCCCAGGCGGTGGATGCCTTCCGCCAGCTGCGTCAGGAGAGCGGGCGCGGCGGCCGCAAGCCGTCCGGCCGGAAGCGCGGCCGTCCGGCCGCCGCCGATTCCGGCCTTGCCGGCCGGCTGAAATCGTTGGAGAAGTCCTACCAGGCGTTGGAAAAGCGCTTCTTCGGTCTCGTCAAGAGCCTGCAGAAGTTCGTCCGCTAGAAGCTCCGCGGTTCGATCGTGCGTGCGCGCCCCGCCTCACCGAGGCGGGGCTTTTCATTTTGACGCTGGTCATTTCGACAGGTGGTCCCAGCCGCGGTCCGGGAGGAGCGCACGAGCACCGCCCAAGGTCCAGTGGAGCCGCCGCGACGCTTTCATTTCGCCGATCCTCCGGCAGGCGAAGTGGGCAGGCGGGCGCCGGCCGGCCGGCAGCGTGAACAGAAGCACGTAATCCTCCCCGCCACCGAGCACAAGCTCCCACGGATCGCAACCGATCCGCTGACAGAGCGGCAGGAAATGGTCGGACAGGGGAAGATCCTCGGCGACGACCAGGGCGCCCACCGCGCTCTCCCGCGAGAGGCGCGAGAGATCGCGCGACAGGCCGTCCGAGACGTCGATGGCCGCCGCTCGCCGTTGCCGCCCGAGCCAGCGTCCCAGCTCGAGCTGCGGCACCGGCAGCAAGTGCCTCCGCACGGCCCGCCGAGCCGCTGCCCGAAGCGCGACGGAGCTTTGGGAAAGACCCTCCGGCAGCTCGACTTTCGATCCCCGAAGCCGGGCGCCGGAATCGATCAACCGGCGGCCTGCCGCGGACTCGCCGACCGTGCCGCCCAGCCAGAGCTCGTCGCCGGCGGCGGCGGCGCTCCGGCGGAGCCGGTGGCCGCCCGGCGGCAGGGTCCCCAAGAGAGTGAGCGTGGCGGTCGTCGCGGCGGGCTGGCGCGCCAGGTCTCCCCCGGCCAGCCGCACCGCGTGCCGCCGGCAGTCGGCCAACAGGGCGGAAAAGAAACGCCGGTGATCGAAACCCGGGGTTGCCGAGAGGGCGAGAAAGGCATAGGCGGGCCGCGCTCCCGTCGCCGCGATATCCGACAGGTTGACGGCGAGCAGGCGGCGGGCGACGACGGCGGGGTCGAGATCGGGATCGAAATGGATGCCGGCGATCTGGCTGTCGACGGTGACCGCCCACGGCCCTCCCCGTGGCAGGAGCGCCGCGTCGTCGCCCAGGAGAGGGTCCGTCGCCTCCTCGGGGATGCGGCCGCGGAGCCAGGAAAGAAGCTGGTCCTCGGAAGCGGCGCGTTTCAAGGCCGCGAGCGATGCCTCACGCTGGAGACGGCGGCCGGCCGGCGCTCCGGTTTGGCGACCTCGGCCGCGGGGACGGCGGCCGCCGGCTTCGCCGCCTCCGGATCGATCAGCGCCAGCCTCGACACCTCGTCCATGTGATCGACGAAGTGAAAGACGAGATCGCTCTTGATCGTCTCCGGGATCTCGATCAGGTCGCGCCGGTTGAGCTTGGGGACGAGGATCGTGTGGACTCCCGCCAGCTTGGCCGCCAAAACCTTTTCCTTGAGGCCGCCGATGGGCAAGACGTCGCCGCGCAGCGTGATCTCTCCGGTCATCGCCACCCGCCGGTTGACCGGCCGGTTGGTGAGCACCGAGAGGATGGCCGTGCCGATGGTGATGCCGGCCGAGGGGCCGTCCTTGGGAATCGAGCCGGCGGGCACGTGGACGTGGATGTCGTGCTTGCCGAAGTAGTCCTCCGCGAGGCCGTGCGTGCCGGCCCACGAGCGCGCGTAGGAAAGCGCCGCCTGGGCGGACTCTTTCATCACGTCGCCGAGCTGGCCGGTCAACAGCAGCTGGCCCTTGCCGGGGACCGCCACCACCTCGATGAAGAGCAGGTCGCCGCCCACCGCTGTCCAGGCCAGCCCGGTCGCCACTCCCACGCGGTCACGATCGAGCAATTCCTCGCTGAAATGTTTTCTCGGCCCCAGGAACTCCTCGACCTTGGCGGGATCGATCGTCACCAGCGCCTCTTCGCCGCGCGCCACCTGGACGGCGACCTTGCGGCAGATGGCGGCCAGCTCGCGCTCGAGGTTTCTGAGCCCCGCTTCTTTCGTGTAGCCGGAGATCACCTTTTTGATCCCCTCGTCGGTGAAATCGATGCGCTCGAGATCGATGCCGTTTTCCTTCGTCTGCTTGGGGATGAGGTGCCGGCGGGCGATGCGGAGCTTCTCCTCTTCGGTGTAGCCGGAGAGCCGGATCACCTCCATGCGGTCGAGGAAGGCCGGCTGGATCGGATCGAGCAGGTTGGCGGTGGCGATGAACATCACCCTTGAGAGGTCATAAGTCAATCCCAGATAGTGATCGACGAAACTCCAGTTCTGCTCCGGATCGAGCACCTCCAGAAGCGCCGACGATGGATCGCCGCGGAAGTCGGCGCCGATCTTGTCGATCTCGTCGAGCACGAAGACGGGGTTGCTCGTCCCCGCCTGCCGGATGCCCTGCACGATCCTTCCCGGCAACGCGCCGACGTAGGTCCGGCGGTGGCCGCGGACCTCGGCCTCGTCGCGCACGCCGCCCAGCGAGATGCGGACGAACTGGCGGCCGAGGGCGCGGGCGATCGAGCGTCCCAACGACGTCTTGCCGACTCCCGGCGGTCCCACGAAGCAGAGGATCGGTCCGCGGGTGTCTTTCTTCAGCTTGCGGACCGCCAGATACTCGAGAATGCGCTCCTTGATCTTTTCGAGGTCGTAGTGATCCTCGTCCAGCACCTGCTTGGCGTGATCGAGGTCGAGGTCGTCTTCCGAAAGGTTCTCCCAGGGCAGCGCCGTCAACCAGTCCAGATAGGTGCGGATGATCTGCGTCTCGGCGCTCTCCGGGTGGCTGCGTTCGAGGCGGCGGATCTGGCGCTCGAGCTCTTCCTTGCCTTCGTCCGAAAGCTTTCTGTCGGCGGCGAGCTGGCGGTAGTTGGCGATCTCCTCGGCGAGCTCTTCGCCTTCGCCCAGCTCCTGCTGGATGGCCTTGAGCTGCTGGCGGAGGAAGTACTCGCGCTGGCTCTTGTCCATCTCGCCGCGGGCCTGCGAGGAGATCTCCTGCTGCATGGTGAGCACCTGGATCTCGCGCGCCAAGAGATCGCTCACCTTGCGCAGGCGGGCTTCGGGATCGATTGTCTCGAGGATCCCCTGCGCCTCTTCGAGCTTCAAGTCGAGGTTGCTTGCCGCGAGATCGGCCAGGCGCCCGGCGTCCTCCAGATTGGCGGCGATGACCATGACCTCGGGCGAGATCCCCTTGCCCAGGGTGACCGCGCGGTCGAGGCTCTCCTTGACGCTGCGGATGAGCGCTTCGATCTCCAGGCTGCGCGCGGAGGGAGGGGGCTCCTCGATGCGCTCGATCTTCGCCTGCAGATAGGGGTCGATCTGGCTGACGTGCTCGACCCGGGCGCGCGCCAGCCCCTGGACGAGGATGCGGATGCGGCCGTCGGGCAGCTTCAGCATCCGCATGATGACGGCGGCGGTGCCGACGGTGTAGAGGTCGGCCTCGCCGGGGTTGTCGGTCGCGGCGTCGCGCTGTGAGACCAGCATGATCACCCGGCTCTCGGCGAGCGCGCGGTCCACCGCCAGCACGCTCTTGTCCCGGCCCACCGACAGCGGCAGGATGATGTACGGAAAGATGACGGTGTCCTTGAGCGGCAGGACGGCGAGCACGTCAGGAATTTTGATCGCCTCGTCCTGCTGCGGGTCTCCCGGGGGCTTATTCATCGCCGCCTCCCCCGCCTTCGCGGACCGGGATAGCGCGCGCCGCCTGCCGCTTGTCCTGGATCTTGGGAAAGACGACGGTCAGGAGGCCGTCGGCGAGCGACGCCGTGCCCTGGTGGCTGTTGACGGGCCAGAAGAGCTGGATGTCGCGGACGAACCGTCCATGCCCCCGCTCCATGCACTGGAACTTGAGCGGCTGCTCGCTCGGGAGGGGCGTCGGCTTGGCGCCGGACAGGGTCACCAGGGTCCCCTTGACCTCGACCTTGAGGTCGGACGGCGAGAGCCCCGGCACCTCGACGAGGATGAGGATGGCGTCCGGCGTCTCGACGACGTCGACGGCGGGTTGCCACTCGGCCGACGGGCCGCCGCTCTCGCCCATCTTCAGCGCCTCCTGGAACAGGCGGTCGAGCTCCGATTGGAAGCGGGAGAGGCGGAGCATGGAAGCGTGCCGGCTGGCCACTCACGCCTCCTTGGGTTGGATCAGCGTCTTCAGCACGTCCATGAAGGCGTCGATGTCCTCGAAGCGGCGGTAGACGGAGGCGAAGCGGACGTAGGCGACCTGGTCCAGCTCGCGCAGCCGCTCCATGACGAAGGCGCCGATCTCCTGGGTGGAGATCTCGCGATCCTCGCGGTCGTGCAGCTTGTTCTCGGCCTGCTCGACGATCCCCTCGAGCTTGCGCAGCGGGATGGGCCGCTTCTCGCAGGCCTTGAGCAGGCCGCCCAGGAGCTTCTTGCGGCTGAACTCCTCGCGCGAGCCGTCGTGTTTGACGACCATGTAGGGGATGTCCTCGATCTGCTCGTAGGAGGTGAAGCGGCGGCCGCAGCTCAGGCATTCGCGGCGGCGGCGGATGGTGGCGCCGTCGCGGCTTTCGCGCGAATCGACCACACGGTCGCGGTTCTCGGAGCAGAAGGGACACTTCATGATCAGGAGGATCATAGATCACCGGCGCTCCCGGTGAGCGAATCGCCCCCGCCAGCTACTCTTTGGCGTGGAGGGCGATGTTCAGGCGGAGGAGGAGCTTTTCGAGGCTGGCCGCGTCCTTGATCTCCACCGGCAGGTCGCGGACTGAATCCATCACCCGGTTCTGATCGTCCTCCACCTGGAAGCTGACCAGGAACCGCCGGGCGCGGGCGAAGTCGGCGCGTTTCAACGTCAGCTCGATGTTGCGCGAGAGCTCGCCCCGTCCATTCCTGCCCGCTCGGGCGCCCACTGCCGGCGCGGCGGAATGCGGCGCCGGCGCCGGCTGCATGGCCTCGCGCCGGAGCTTCTCGAGCTCGCCCAGGACGTCGACCGAGCGGCCGCGAGCCGGCGTCGCCTTCTGAAAGGCGGTCGCGGCCGAAGGGGGCGGCGCGCTCGGAGCCGGGGGCGTCGCCGGAGCGGTGGCCGGAATAGCCGGCGCCGCGCTCGGGGGTTGCGGAACGGCAGCGGGAGCGCCGGCGCTCTCCGCGGCCGGAGACGCCTTGGCTTCCAGCACCGGCGCCGGGCTGGGAGGAGCGGCTGGCGGAATTGCCGACGGGGGCGGCGGCGCGGCGGGCTTCGGGGCCGCCAGCGGCGCCGCGGCCGGCCGGGGGGCCGGCGAAGCCGCCCGCCCGGGGGACGCCTCGGGGCCGCTTCGGGTGAGCCGCTTCTTGAGCGAGAGCAGCGTCAGCTTGGAGACCCCCTTCAGGGTCTCAAAGACCCCTTGGCCGGTCAGCGCCGAGGCCTCGAAGTGGGGCCAGCCCCGCGGATTGAGGGTCTGGTTCATCTCCTCCACGGTGCAGATGTCGGCGAGGTCCCGCTTGTTGAACTGCAGGACCAGGGGCAGGGTGTCGACCGACAGCCCCATCTCCGTCAGGTTGTCTTCC
>DATNKQ010000393.1:0-3178 GCA_035603315.1 Thermoanaerobaculia bacterium | reverse complement strand
CCCGGGCGGGGGCAAGCCCCGCCCCTACACAACCAGAGAACCGGAGCGCTGGGAAAGACCGATGACCGCCAAGCGCAAGGCCAAGCGGCCGGCGCGCAAGCGCTCGTCTTGGCGGGGCATCCTCCTGGGGTGGCTCGTCTTCCTGCTCCTCCTGGCGGTGCCGGCGGGGTTGGCCGGCTATTGGGTCTGGCGGCTGCAGCAGCCCTACCAGGGCTATCCCGAGGCGGAGCGCGAGGTCACGGTCGAGCCGGGCACGTCGGCCGTCACCGTCCTCGGCCGGCTGGAGCGCGAAGGGGTGCTGGTCAACGCCGGCCTCGCCCGCGTCTATCTCGTCTACGTCCTCCACGACCCGCCCATCCAGGCCGGCGACTACCTCTTCCACGGCCCGCTGACCATGCACCAGGTCCTGCGCAAGCTGATCCGGGGGGACGTCATCTCCCACCGCGTCACCCTGGTCGAGGGGCTGACGCTCGAGGAGACGGCGGCGCAGCTCGCCGCCGCCAACTTCGGCCAGGCCGACGTCTTCCTCGCCAGGATGCGGTCGCCGGAGCTCATCGCCGACCTCGACCCCGCGGCCCGCGACCTCGAGGGCTACCTCTTCCCGGAGACCTACGTCTTCGTCCGCGGCACCCCCGAGGTGGAGATCGTCCGCGCCCTCGTGCGGACCTTCCGCGCCCGCTTCGCGCGCGACGTCCAGCCGCTCCTCGCAGTCCGTCCGCGGGCGGGCGGGGTGCGCGAACTGGTGACGCTCGCCAGCATCGTCGAGAAGGAGGCCAAGCTCGACCCCGAGCGGCCGCTCATCGCCGCCGTCTACCAGAACCGCCTGGACAGGAGGATCGGCCTCGCCGCCGACCCCACGGTCATCTACGCCATGAAGCGCCTGGGCACCTGGAACGGCAACATCACCAAGCAGGACCTGCAGCTCGACTCGCCGTGGAACACCTACCGCGTCGCCGGGCTCCCCCCGAGCCCCATCTGCTCGCCCGGCCTGGCGAGCCTGAAGGCCGCCGCCGACCCCGCCCGCGTGCCCTACCTCTACTTCGTGAGCCGCAACGACGGCACCCACGTCTTCGCCCAGACGCTCGCCGAGCACAGCAGGAACGTCGACCTCTGGCAGCGCCAGTACTGGCGCAACCGCCGGGCGCAGGAGCGCCGCGCCGCCGCCCTGCCGTCGCATTGACAGCCCGCGACCCGTGGTGTATCAAGGCTGCACAACCCGCCGGAAGGAGCCGTGATGCAAATCCCCGAGGAGTTTGGGAACTACCTGCTGTTGAAGAAGTTGTCCGAGGACCCGCTCGGAGAGACCTTCCGCGCCGGCAAGCTGGGCCAGGAGGGCATCGAGCAGGTGGTCCTTCTCCGGGTGTTGAACGGCAAGGGGATGGACGGCGAGCGGCTGTGGCAGAAGATCTCCGGCCGGGCGGCGCTCCAGCAGTCGCTGAAGAGCCCGAACATCGGCAGCGGCGTCGACCTCGGGCGGGTGCGGAACTTCCCCTACACGGCCTACGACTACGTCTCCGGCAAAAACCTGGCGGCCCTCCTGGCGCAGGCGGACAAGCAGGGCTCGCCGGTCCCCGCCGACCACGCCATGCTGATCGCCGAGCGCGTCTCGCTGGCCCTGGCGGTGGCCTACGAGAGCCGGCTCCAGGACGAACGGGTGCTGCACGGCTACGTCGTCCCCCACCTGGTGATGGTGTCGAACGAGGGCGAGACCCGCCTCCTCGGCTTCGAGGTCGCCCCCGGCCTGCGCGACCTCGCGGCCGGCGGCTTCCACCATCCCGAGCTCGACCCCTACCTCGCCCCCGAGACCTTCGACGGGACGCCGGTCGGCCGCGCCGACGACGTCTGGTCGCTGGGCGCCCTCCTCTTCGAGCTGCTGACCGGCTCCCGCCTGCCGGCGGGGATCGCGCCCGACGGCTACGGTCCGGCAATCGACGCCGCCACGGTGGCCAACGACGGCGCGCCCTTCCCGGCCGCCGTCGCCGCCCTGCTCAAGAAGAGCCTGGCGCCGCGCGACCAGCGCATCGCCGACGCCGTCACCTGGCACAAGTCGATCTCCAAGCTGATGATCGACGGCCACTACAGCCCCACCACCTTCAACCTCGCCTTCTTCATGCACAACCTCTTCCGCGAGGAGATCGAGCGCGAGAGCCGCGAGATGCAGGCGGAGAAGAAGCTGGCCGTCACCGGGCGGGCCGCCGTGGCGCCCGCAGCGGCGGCGGGCGCGGCGACGCTCGCGATCCCGCGCGCGGCGGTGGCTGCGGCGACCGGCGCCAGCGCCGGCGCCGCGGCTGCCGACTTCCGGGAGAAGACGGGAGTGCGCGAGGTCACCCATCCGGGGGTCGCCCCCGGCGCCGGCGGGTTCGCCGGGGTGGGGGTGAGCGCGGCGCCCGAGGGCAGCCGGAAAGGGCTGTGGATCGGCCTCGCCGCCGTCCTCCTGGCGGCGGCCCTGGGCGGCGGCTGGTTCTTCTACCTGCGCCCGGCGCCCAAGCCGGCGCCGCCTCTCAAGGCGGTGGCCCCTCCCGTAGCGGCGCCTGCGCCGCTGGGCACCGAGGCCGCAGTTCCCGCCGGCCCCAAGCCGGAGGAGATCCAGGCCCAGATCGCCGCCATGTTCGACGCCCGCAGCAAGGAGATGGAGGCCAAGCTCAAGGGGCAGTACGACGACCGCATCAAGGCGCTGCAGAAGCAGCTCGAGGACAGCAAGAAGGCTGGCGCCGCCCCGCCGGAGGAAAAATCTCACTCCGGGTCGACCGCCGCCACTCCGCCGTCCGCCCCGCCGAGCGAGGTCAAGCCGGCCCCCCGGCCCGAGCCGCCGGCGGCCAGCTCCGAGGCTGCCGGGTCCCCCGCCCCGCCGTCGCCGGGGGCCGGCGGCGGCAGCACGGCGAGCGCCAACCCCGCGGCCGCCGTCCCACCGCCCAGCCGCACGGTGCCATCGTCGGCAGTGCCGGCGGCGCCGAAGGAGCCGCAAGTCCAGGCCGGCGACCTGGTGACCTTCGGGCCCGGCGTCGTCCGGCCGCAGGTCGCCGGCATGCCGGAGCCGCGCTACCCGGCGGCGGCGCGGCGCATGCGCAAGGAGGCCAAGGTCGACCTGAAGGTGTTGGTCGACGAGCGCGGCAACGTCGTGCAGGCCGAGCTCGCCGGCGACCACGTCGGCTTCGGCTTCGACGAGGCCGCCGTCGAG
>DATNKQ010000381.1:0-15650 GCA_035603315.1 Thermoanaerobaculia bacterium | reverse complement strand
GGCCGGTTGATCCGCGCCGCCCGCGCGCCCTGCCCGCCCTGCCTATCGACCGCGAAGTACGAGCCGTCGATCCGCCCCGCCGTCCCCTCCGCCCCGGCGAGCAGCCGCCCGCCGCGCCCGAGGAGCGAGAAGGCGCGGCGGTAGCGCAGCTCGCCGCTGCCGCTCGCCGTCTCGAAGTCGTGCTCCAGGGGCAGGAAGAAGATCGTGTCGACGGCCTCCTCGCGCTTGCCGCGCGCCGCCGCCCGCGCCTCGAAGTGGGCGTCGCCGCCGAGCGGCAGGGCGAGCGACAGCCCGGTCTCCCAGCTGCGCGAGCCCTCGCGGTCGAGCGGCGTCCCGGCCTCCGCGGGCGGGGTGCCGGCGGGGATGGCGCCCGGCTTGTCGCGGCTCGACGACAGGTAGAGCGCCTGCACGGCCACGTCCAGCCGCCGGCTCTCCGGCGCCCACTGCAGGCGCGACTGCGCGAGGGTGCCGTTCCAGGCGCTGTGCCGGCGCCAGCCGGCGACCTCCTGCCGCCGCACCCCGAGGTCGAGCGCCGTCCGCTCGCTCCCCCACGCCGCAGTCGCCGACCCCTCGGCCCGCCCCTGCTCGCCGCCGCCCGCGCTCAGCGCGCCGCCCAACCCCGGGCCGGGCCGCCGGGTGACCACGTTGATGAGGCCGCTCATCCCGACGTTGCCGTAGAGCGCGGAGACCGGGCCGCGCAGCACCTCGACCCGCTCGATCCGCGCCAGGTCGACGAGGTTCCAGTCGACGGCGTCGGTGTCGAGGTCGTTGACGGCCATGCCGTCCACCTGGACGATGGCGTAGCTCGTCTCCCCGGCGCTGTAGAAGCCGCGCAGGTCGACGGCCGAGAAGGTGCCGGCGCCGCCGAAGTCATAGACGTGGAAGCCGCCGCCGGCGGCCTCCAGGAGCTCCGGCAGCGTGCGGGCGCCGGAGAGCGCGATCTCGCCGGCGGTCAAGACCGTCGCCGAGCTCGGCGTCTCGTCGAGCGGCAGCGGCACTTTGGGCGCCGAAACCAGGATCTCCTCCTGGAAAGTGGCGGGAGGCGGCGGCGCCTGGGCGCGGAGGGCGCCGGCCACCAGGAAGGCAGGGAGGAGGAGAGCGGTTCGCGTCATGTCGCGTCTGTCTCTTCCTCGCCGCCGGAAATCGTCTTTTTTTATGTAGGGGCGGGTCTTGCACCCGCCCGGGCGGGGGAAAACCCGCAACCGCATCCTTCCCCCACCCGGGAGGGGACAAGCCCCTCCCCTACACAGATCCAAGTCTCGATCCACCATCACGCAGCGTCTTCGCCTACGCTACCACGCGTCCCAAGCGCGCGGGCCCTTGCCAGGCGGCCCGCCGTGCCGCAAGATACCGCCCGCCCGGACCCCCCTTCTCCCGATGCCCGCGATGCCCCCGATTCCAAACGTCCTCCCGCAGGTCACTCTCTACACCGACGGCGGCGCCGACCCCAACCCGGGGCCGGGCGGCTGGGGGGCGGTGCTCCTGGACGCCGCCGGAACCCGCGCCAAGGAGCTCCACGGCGGCGAGCCGAAGAGCACCAACAACCGCATGGAGCTGACCGCCGCCATCCGCGGCCTGGAGGCGCTGAAGCAGCGCTGCCGGGTGCGCCTGATGACCGACTCGCAGTACCTGCGCCGGGGGGTGACCGAGTGGCTGCCGGGCTGGATCGCCCGCGGCTGGAAGCGGAAGGACGGCGAGCTGCAGAACGAGGACCTCTGGCGCCGCCTGGCCGAGCTCCTGAGCGAGCACGACATCCGCTGGGACTGGGTGAAGGGGCACGCCGGCGACCGCTGGAACGAGCGCGCCGACGAGCTGGCGACGATGGCCATCCGCGAGCAGCGGGGGAGCGGGCCGGCGCCGGCCGCGGTGCCGCCGCCCGAGGCCGAGGTCTTCCTCCGCGTCTCCTGCGCCGGCGGCAAGGGCGGCTGGGCGGCGCTCGTCCGCCAGGGAGGCGAGGAGCGCGTCCTCTCGGGAGGCAGCGCCGGCGTCACCGCCAACCAGCTCGACCTCCTGGGCGCCGCGGCGGCCCTGGAGGACCTGCCGAAGGGGGCCGCGGTGGCCGTCCACACCGGCTCCGACTACCTGCGCAACGGCGCCACCCAGTGGATCCAGGGCTGGAAGCGGCGGTCCTGGAAGACCAAAGAGGGCCAGCCGGTGCAGAACCGCGACCTCTGGCTGCGCCTGGAAAGGGCGATGGCCGCCCGCCGCGTCCACTGGCCGGCGGTCAAGGACCGCGAGGTCCCCGAGCTCGAGACCCTCGCCCCAGTGGCGAGGGAGGCGGCGGGGCGGGGAAAGTAGCGGTTGGCCTGAGCCTCTGCTGCCCTGAGGCGTAGGACTACAATCGACTCCCTCCCGGCTGTCATCCCGAGCGAGAGCGAGGGACCCGGGGGAAGGGCGGCGCGAAGCCCTTTGCTACCAGCAGTTTGGAAGGCCTCCCCCCGCCCAGGTCCCTCGCTCACGCTCGGGATGACAGAGCGTGGGTTGCGCGCTAAGAATGGGCGGGAATTGACCGCCGCCCTCTCCTGTTATACTCCCGTCTTCGAACTTACGTTCACGACCGGTCGGGGGGGAACGCCATGCCGAAGTCAGCCTACGCCCAGGAGGTCGGCGGTTGGGATGCGCTCGTCACCTCCCTCGGGAAGCGCGCGGAGGAGGTGCCGCACCTCGCCGAGCAGTGCGCCCGGCTGGCGCAGATCGTGGCGCAGGTCAAGGCCCTCGACGGCCGCAAATTGAAGGAGACGGCGCGCCTGCGCACGACGACCCGCCAGCTGCAGGAGGCGCGCACCATCGGCCGCGAGCTCGAGAGCCGTCTCCGCGCCGGCCTGCGCGGGGTCTTCGGCTCCCACGCCCCCGACCTCATCGCTTTCGGCGGCCGTCCCCTGCGCCGTCCGCGGCGCGGGCAGGTTCCTTCCATCGAGCCTCCTCCCGAGCCGGAGGGGGAGGGCGGCCCCAACTAGGGCGACGCCTGCCCGCAAGCGGGCGACGGCTGCCCTGAAAGGGCAGCGGCTGCCCCGGAAGGGCAGGAGTCGCCCCGGAAGGGCAACGGCTGCCCGCAGCGGGGCAACGCTTGCCCCAGAAGGGCAGAGGCTGCCCCAGAAGGGCAGGAGCTGCCCCGGAAGGGCAGGGCTTGCCCCAACCCGGGCGGGCGTTGCCCCGGGAAATTTCCTGAATTTCAGGCTGCCGCGACGGAAATAGCGCTCCCGTGGGCTGTGAAGCGCCGATTTTCGGCGTGCGAGGCCGATAGCGGCCACGAATCGCTCCGCGCGCGAAATTCGGCTTCCCCAGGGATTTGAAACGCTCCCAGAGCCGCCGTTAGCGCAACGGGGCGCTTAACGGGCGAAAATTCGGTCGGAACGCAGATCCTGTCGCCCCTCGCCGAAATACGCCGCACTGTCGCCTCCGCAGCAGAATTTGGAACGGAATTTGCTCCTTGCAGGGGAAGTTGGGCGAATTCGCCCTCATCAAGGAGGAAACGCCATGAAGACACGCAACTTGGCCATCTGTTCGGTGCTCGCCCTCTTCCTCGCGCTCGGGGCACTTCCCGCGCGGGCAGCGGACTACGCAACGAAGACGAAGTGCGACTTGACGTTCTCGCTCACCGAGTGGGCGGCGGTCTACAAGCACGCCTCCGGCACCGGGACCATCACCTGCGACAACGGCAAGACCATCCCGGTGACCATCACCTCCAAGGGCGGCGGCCTGACCGCCGGCAAGTACCGGATCGAGGGCCACGGGGAGTTCACGGCGGTGCCCAACGCCTATGACCTGTTGGGCGGCTACGGCGCCCTCGAAGCCAACGCCGGTGTGATCAAGTCCGGAGCGACGACGGTGCTGACCAAGGGCGACGTCAGTCTGGCCTTGGCCGGCAAGGGCGAAGGCTGGAACGTCGGCATCAGCCTCGGCAAGCTGACGCTCTCCGAACGCAGGTAGCGAAGAAGGACACCGGCCGGCCGAGGTGGCCGGCCGGCCCTTCTCGCTCTTTCTCCACATTCCTTCTCAGGGCTTTGCGGTTTCTCGACCGCAGGAGTCTGCCCCCATTCCACGACCGTTCCGCTCATAGGCCACTCTCTCCAACGTTGAGGGCTTATCTTGAACTAGTGTAGAGTGCCGGCAAGTCCAAGGTGCAGCGGGAGATAGCTTGATGCAAGCCGCCGTGGGCAGACGTTCCCGGCCACCAATAGATGACGCTAAGGCAGACAGCCGAGCTACTGCCACTGTCGCACACACCTAGGTTATGCGAATGCGACGGCAGCCACGGAGGAGCAATAGCATGCGCGCCTGTGTATTCTGCGGCGAACGGGCTTCGAGTAAAGAGGACGCGTGGCCACCACAATGGCTGACGAGGCGATTCCCCGCCACTGAATCAGCCCAGGTTGAAGCCGAGCGCGGAGGCGTTCCGCTCGGGAAGTGGTATACATCCAGCCCGAACATTCGCGTAGGATGTGTCTGTGCTGCTTGCAACAACGGCTGGATGCACCGCCTCGAGGAGACTGCGAGCCGAATCATCGAGCCTCTCTTCGAGCAGCGACAGCATTCAATCGACGCACGATCGTTGCCGACCTTAGCGGCGTGGGCTGTGAAGACCGCGATGGTGCTCGAGAATGTGTCTCCGGATCGACCGCGGTTTTACTCCGACTCGGAGCGCACGCAGCTTCGACTGACAAACACAATTCCTCGAAGGGCCTGCGTCTGGCTCGTGGCGTGTGTCGAGCAGGACACTATCTACGCGGAAGCGAAGTACCTCTTCGGTGGTGATAGGTCGCCAGGGCTCTGCGGAGTTGTTACGACGATGGCTTTCGGTCTTCTGGCAATACAGGTTCTGGCCCTCAGAGTACCGACAGGGACCCCGGCCGACGTAGAAGTCACTATTCAGTCGAGTGAGGGACCCTGGGATGAGGTGCTTGCGCCAGTCTGGCCAGTTCATCAAATTAATCTGACCTGGCCGCCTCGCCAGGGACTTCTGGGAGAGTCCGGTTTGGAAGTGCTTGCCAACCGATTCATTCCTGATGTTGGAGAGGCCGCATAACACGATCGCTGCAGCGGACGGCTGGCGCCGCCGCTGAGTTCATACGCCGTTCGCCGCCAAAGATTGTAGGCTCGGAGACAGGGGACAGGCGCTAGGAGGCCTTGATGAGTGTTGGTCGGGAGCTCGTAGAAACTGCTGAGGGCCACGGGCGTCTGTCGATAGGCGGTGACTCCTACCCCACTTCCTATTACGTCGAGATCACTCAAGATGTGCACACTTACACGGCTGGCGGGGTCGAGAAGACCCTTCCGGGAGTCAGAGACTTCACTGGAAACCTGGTCCTTGAGGAAGCGCTTCCAATCCATAAGGACGGCCCAGCCACGCTGACAATGCAAGATGGCCGGCGACTTGAGATCATCTTGCCACCTCGATCCCATGCCGCGACGAGAGTGGCTTTCTTAGGAAACGGGAACCCTAAGGACTAATCTGGCCGCTGTGTTCTGAGGCAGAGTTGGCAATTACTTGCGAGGGCAACGTCAGTACCGTCGGGTCAGCGCCGTGGGTTCGTCCACTACGAATCGACCAACGTGAACACGAGCCTTGATCGTCATGGAAACCGTGAGCCATGAGCCCTCCCGTCAAACCTGGAGGTACCACCGCACGTGGTAGTTGCCCACTGTACTCCTCGCCGGGACCCGCTGGTCCATGTTGTGCTCGAGTGCCCGCAACCGGCTCCGCCCGTTGCTCCGCGACCGCCGGCCGATCAAGCGTCAAGCGTTGACCGGCAAGAGGACGGAGGCCGGCGAAACTACGAAAGGAGGGGTGATGCGAGTTTTCATCTTACTGGTCGTTTCCGGCCTCCTCGCGCTCTGCACCGGGGGCGCTCACGCGGAAACCGGCGGCAACCCTTTACAATTTGTGAGAACGCCCACGGGCTACGTGGTCGTCTGGGATGAATCGAAGTCTCACTTCACGGTCGACCTACAAGGGCAACACATTAGGCCTTCCGATATAGGGGGATATGCATTTTTTCTCGATGAGAATGTGTACCAGTTCCTCTCCGTCGATCCCGCGAGCTTTGCCGCCGGTGAAGTCTCAGCCCATGCGATTCTCGATCGATACATGCAGTATGAAGTTGGTCATTGGCATGAAACGATCGGTATGGAGCTGCCGAGTGTGGTCCATGCACGGGAAGACTCGCCAGAGAGATCCTTCATCCTGTGGGAGATCCAGTGGACTGAACAGGCGAGACAGAAGGCAAAGGCAAAGGCGACCAAGCAGCTGTTTCTCTCGGCTATCGCCGGGGATAGGGTGGTGGTCGTCAGCCGCACTGTCGTTGAAGGCGAGGACGCGGCCGCTGCGTTGAGCGATTTTTCGGCCGTGGCGCGAAGCCTGGTTATAAAGGACGCCCCTATCGACGTCAAGGCGATCCAGGACAAGATTCGCGGTCATCAATAGCTCGAAGCTATGGTTGAGCTTCTTCGAGGCAGGGTCCAGGCCGGCAAATGCGACGCGTCCCATTGGCTGCGTCTTTTCAACGCCGCGTACAGTCGCAAGCTTCAGATGCCCGTCTACCCGGGCTCGCTCAACCTCGCACTCGGCCATACCTTTGATTGGTTCGCCACGCGCTACGAAGCTCACACCATCTGGTTCGCTCGTGAGGAGTACGGGGGTGAGCGTGACGTTCTGATGCTGCCCTGCGAACTCGTAGACCTTGATCGCCGCAAGGCATTCTTGTGGACGCCTACCACGGCCGCCCGCAACCGGCCTGATCCCTGGGTGGTCGAGCTCGTTTGTGACGTGAAGCTGCGGGAAACCTACCGCTTGGTGGATGGGGACACGGTCGCTTTCGAGCTGCCGTGAGCGTGCTCGACTAACGAGGAGAATATCAAATGAAAGAGAACGTCATGTTGACCATCGCGTCTCTGCTCTCGATCCTCTTGCTGACGCTTCACCTGATGGACGACATCATCCTCGGGATGGCCCCGGGAGGGGTCTCGAACATGACTGCGGTGCTCGTCCTGGTCGTCTGGCTGTACGGAACGCTGGTGCTCGCCGGACGGCGATCGGGGTACGTCATCATCCTCCTCGGGTCGATCATTGGAGCGGGCATCCCCATCCTCCACATGACGGGGAAGGGTCTCGGTGCCGGCAGGTCCACCGGAGCCTACTTCTTCGTCTGGACGCTCCTCGCGCTCGGCGTGACCGCGATCTTCTCCGTCATCCTCTCGGTGCGCGGACTGTGGAGCCTGCGAAAGGGCCAGGCCCGGAAGCCGGTTGACTGACGGGCCACGGCCCGCCAAGATGACAATCTCAGGAGGAGGCCCTGATGGGACCCAAGATGCCAGACAAGGCGAAGGCGAAGGACAAGGACACGGCGCGCGCAAGTGAGCCACGCAAGCCGGCCACCAAGTCCAAGTCCCCGGCGAAGGCAGGCGCGACCGGGAAACCCGCTTCCGGGCTCATCGACCAGCGGATCCGCGACCTGGGAGGATGGCGCGGGGAGACCCTGGCCCGCATGCGGGCGCTGATCCTGGAAGCCGACCCCGAGATGACCGAGGAGTGGAAGTGGAGCGTTCCGGTCTGGTCGCACCACGGGATCGTCTGCACCGGGGAGGCGTACACGAAGGTCGTGAAGCTCACGTTCGCCCGGGGGGCCAGCCTCCCAGACCCATCGCACCTCTTCAATTCCAGCTTGGCAGGCAACACGCGAAGGGCGATCGACATCCACGAAGGGGAGAAGGTCAACGCGGGCGCGTTCAAGGCGCTCGTGAAGGCCGCGGTGGCCCAGGCTTCTGGTTGACATCCGTATGACTGCCCATAGCGGCGGCGCTACGCAGATTCCGCTTGGCCACAAAGACAATGCGGGCAATGATGATGAGAGGTGCCAAAAACGTAGTCTCAGGACAGCGAGAGAGCCCAAAGAAAAGCAGCCGTGAGAGATCCTGGCCCTGTTGATGGATCATCATTCAAGCCATCGTCGCCATGGGTCCTCATCTTCAAAACCAGGAAGCCATTTCGCATCACTCCTCGCACGTTCCTGGGCCACGAAAAATACGCTTTTCAGATCTCCTGGAAGACTGTTGTAAAGGGAAGGAGATCTCTCTTCTTTGAGCTGGTCTGTATGGATTGTAATCCACGCAAGAATCTCTGCGCACAACTCCGCCTCGCGCGTTTTCTTTGCTACCCAGAGTTGATTCGCCGTCTCAAAATAGTAGTTGAGCGGCTCGATTCGACCAAATGGTCTAACATCGGCATAGTACTCAGAGATATGTAGCGTGGCATATAGGGCGATTCGAATAGACGTCCCTGCTCCTTGAACAGGGTTAAGGCAGCGAATCAAATCCCCCATACCGGTCAGGATGCCGTGACGTCCTGTGTCGCGTCCCTCCCACTCGGCCTTCAGATTTCGAGCGCGTTTCACGCTGTAATGAAGAATCGCAAGGGTTAGGTGAACCCTTTCCCTAGCACCGTAGCGCCGAGAGAGAAGGGTTCGAATCAAAGAGGTGTCCGCATTTCCTTGTACCCGCAGGCCGCTCAAATCCCATGTCGCGCCATGCACGCGAGCGATAGGCTTCAAAAAATGGCGAAACAATTTCCCAAAAAGAACGCGGTCCCTAGCCCTAACTGCCTCCATCAACACCTCATGAATAGGCCGGAGTGGGTCAACTTCTCTTGGTCTCAGAGCTACCGTAATAAGTCGATATTGAATCTGGGTCGGGTCTCCAGGCATGAATTCCACCTGCGTGAGACCGTAATCAATGAGTGACTTTGGTTTGATGCGATCTGCAAGCTTGGCGGCGAGAATCGTTGGGTTTATATTCTCAATCTGAAGTATCAAGACAGGAATCACAAGCACGACGGAGGTAAGTGCGAAAGTTAACACAGTATCCACAATTTTCAAGGCGGTCGCACTCTGAGGTGTAGGTAGTGCTGCGAAGGCCAAATAGCCGACCAGGAGAGTCCCCGCGAAATAGAAGAGAAGGACATAGACCTCGCTACTGCGGTAGAGTTCGCGAAGTACGGACGATTTGGATGATGAAAGTTGGGCAGTAATAAAAATTAACGCAAGCGCTACACCGCCAACAGAACTCGTTGTTTGGATAGCTGTTGCCAGAACCGCATCAAGATGCGAGTCATCATGGCCTAGCGGATTGTAGATAACCGCGCTGCCCCTCCAGATTGCGCCGATCCACACAACCGACACCATTACAATGGTGACGAAGCTCAAATGCCGGATGCGGTAAAGTGGCATGAGGCCTCTATCCTTCGAAATAATCAGCGATGAGTCCACAGACCTCTTCCAAAAGGTGCTGGCGCTCGATGAGAGTTGGCAAGAGAAGATGAGGTGCTCCCGCCACGACGACGAGGCGCTTTTTCTTGGCTTGTGTGGAGGTTTCCATGAGCAAGCTAATTAACTCTTGCGGGATAACCTCGTCCCGCTCACCAGTGACAATCAGCAGATTTCCCTTGAATGCACGTAAACTTTCAAAGGCATCAGATGTTTCCCAACTTCTTGCTACTCTAATAGTGGCAGAGAACGTTGGGTTGCCAAATGGTATGTCAACGGCTGCCATGGCGTACACTGCTGGATAAAACAGGATCAGTGCCCTGGGCTGTGACTCCTTTAGCAGCTCAAGGGCAATGTGCCCCCCCATGCTGAAGGCACAAAGCGGGGCGGTCTTGCCAAAGCCGGAAACCTCTAGGGCGCCTTGAGTTTCTCTCACGCGCTTTCGGAGACTGGACGCTTGAAGTGTTCCCGTACTAGCACCGTGGCCTGAAAAGTCGAAGGCGAAGGACGGAATACCGTAAGAATCGGCCAGTTTTGCAGCGATAGGCTGAGCCCGCTCCTTTGTGGCTCCTCCCGCTCCATGAAGAAAGAGAAGTCCGTCCTGTATTTTAGACGAATGTAGGTGGTCTGGGATAATAAAACGGCCAGAGAGAGTCTCGTCGGCGGCATAGAATGTAGTTTCCTTCTCGATCATATGTAAGCCTTCCAAATTTTCTTAAGGGGATCTAGTACATGCCCCGAGATTGTGGTTCTTAAGCCAAGGCTGAAGCGAAAGGCGCTAGAGATATAGAGGCGCCTCAGCCATCGGTCACTTCCGTCAAAGCGAGGTGTGTAGACATCCCTTCCGTGTGCTACACCAAGGTTATCGATATACCAAAATTCGCCGGGTCTAAAACAGACTTTCACCGCATTTCGTTCTAGTGCGGCAGCTAACTCTTTGAGTGCTTGAGCCGCTAGATCGTCACCCTGAACTGCTTCCGTTGCGTTCAGATTAACTCGAATGTAGGGAAAGTTACGATTCCCGAAAAGGATTGGAGATGGACTTCCAATTCGTCCTACCTTCTGGGCGACGTTGTTACCGACGATGAAACGCGACTCAAAGAGTATTGAAAAGATGGCGTTGGGAAGGTCGTCGGCCCCTAGCCCCGCAAGTGTTGTTTCTGCCCCATCTGGATTACGCAGGCAAAGCAGCCCAAGGTAGTCCCCTGCAAGGGGGTGGAAGGCATCCTCTGTATGCAATCCGAACCGTGACCCAAAGCCAGAACTGGCGACTAGGTCCCGATGCTCAGGGATTGGCATTACGTCGTTAATTATATAGCCGTTTTGAATTGTTGACCAACCAAAGGGGTCACCAAGAAGCGACGCGAATAATATATGCGCGACATCGTAATAGGTAGCATATTCTATCTCATCAGGAGGTCGGTGACGAGAAGGGGTCGCGCCCACTTTTCCTTCTAGTAGACTACCGAGATCAATATAGAGCGCGTCGTAAGCTTGATGCCTCCTAAAGGCATGAAATGCCTCCCTGATTGATCGGGGAAGATCTTGGGCATGGAATGCTGCCAATTCAAGAAGTGATAGGACTTCTTTTTGATCGCTTCCTCCGAGGAGGTCCGTAATGAGACTGTGAATTTCTTCTTGCTCCGATGGTTGAGGAGAAAGTCGGTGTATCTTTGCTTCCCATGGCATCTTTGTCACCGTCCCTTTCGTGGTGGCCATTGCCTCTTCATGTAGAAGCTAAGCATACCTCCCAGACCGTAGTGGTGACAAGTGCTAATGCAGAGGCTATTAGCGACATGCGCATGGGTTAACCAATTGAGTGGAGAGGCCCTCCGAGAGGCCCTCCGATAGGTGCCGCCCAAATCGAGAGTCTCGATCGCGATGGCGAGACCTTGCGGATACTGAGCAACCCGAATCGCGCCACCCTTCCTGCTCCTCGGGCCGCAGATGAGGCCGGATTGGGTCAGTGCGGACGTGCAGGCGAGCGGTATATGGCTCCGCCGGTTCCTGTAGAAAGACTAATCCAACTCCCTCTCCCAGAGGGATAACTGGGCCGTTACGGTTGTTGAAAAGCGGGATGCGGCATTGAGCTGCTACCCACCGACCCAGGGTGGAGCGGGAGGAAAACTTCCAGCCGGGGAGGCGGCTTGGCGGTTTCCGGCCTGGAGTTGCTCGGCAGCCTCGCGAAGCGCCGCTACGAAACGCGCATAAACTTCGTAGAGCTCCCGTTGGGCGGAGGCCTGGCCTTCGATCCCGTCGACCTCTCCTGGATGCGCTCCCGGTGCTTCTCGACCGAAAGCTGCTTCCAGCAGGGGAGCCGCTCGAGCTTCAGGGTGTAGAAGGTTGCGTAACGCAGTCGGCCGAACGCCTCGCCCCGGCGCCGGGCAACCTGCACCAAGGGCTCTGTTCAAAGTGTGGCGGCCGGGGGCCGGCGGACGTCCACACCAAAGACGAGGTCTGGTCGGCGCTGGTCCTCACCCAATTGGTCCAGCAAGCCTGAGATCTGCTGCCGAGCCTGCGGTCGAAAGAGTCAGCTTGCAGGTGCGGCGTTCTCCGCAGTCCTCGGCTGGTGGAGTATTCCCTGGGGCGTGGTACTGACGCCCATCCAGGTCATACGCAACGTAGCGGCCATGATGTCGGGGCCGTCCCCGGAGCTGCCGAGCGTCCACCTGGAAAAAATGCTCCGGCTATCCCTATTACTGCCCACAGCGGCGGCGCTACACAGATGTTGGCGTTAGGCAGCTCGAGACAAGTCATGAAATGGGCTATCTACGCGCCCACCGCTGCGGACGTTATCCTCGCCGCAGTTGCGCCTCGAGCGCGGGATTTGGAACGGAACTTGCTCTTACCGTGTGCATGGGCGACCTCGCCGGCCGGGGTGCATCTCCGGCGGCACGCCCGCAAGGAGGTACACCATGAGCAAGACACGCAGCTTCGCCATCTGTTCGACGATAGCCCTGCTCCTAGTGCTCGGGGCTCCCGCGACCGCGAAGGCTCAAGACACTCCGAAGACGAAGTGCGACTTGACGTTCTCCATCAAGGAGTGGGCGGTGATCTACAAGCACGCCACCGGCTCGGGGACCATCACCTGCGACAACGGCAAGTCGATCCCTGTGACGATCACATCCAAGGGCGGTGGGCTGACCGCGGGTAAGTTCAGGATCGAGGGGCACGGGGAGTTCACGGCCGTGCGCCACGTCCGCGACCTCCTGGGCAGCTACGTGGCAGCCGAAGGCAACGCCGGCGTAGTGAAGTCCGGAGCCGCCACGGTCTTGACCAAGGGCGACGTCACCCTGGGCCTCGCCGGCAAGGGCGAGGGGTGGGACGTCGGCATCAGTTTCGGCAAGTTCACGCTCACCGAGCGCAGATAGCGCTCAACCGCCGGCCGGCCGATGTGGCCGGCCGGCCTTTCTCGCTCCTTCCCGCATCTTCTGTGCCGAAAAGCGTCCGCCTCCATTCCACGATCGTTCCGCTTATAGGCCACTCCCTCCAACGTTGAGGCTTATCCTGAACTAGTGTAGAGTGCCGTCAAGTCAAACGTTCAGCGGGAGATAGCTTGAGATGGCGTTTAAGCTGATTTCAATTTTCGGGATATTAGTCGGTGTCTCATGTTTCTGGGTGGCGACGACGTTGCACCCGGGAGGCTATGACTGGAGTCGGGACTATATTTCGACGCTGCTCAGAGGCCCATCAAGTCCAGCGCGCATGCTTGCGGTCGCTGGACTGCTATTCTTCTGCGTGAGTATCGCCTTGGTGTTCGAGCGGTTGGCTCGTGCGGTCGAGTTCTCGAAGAACTCAAAGGTCATCCAAATTGGAGGCATCGGATCCATGGTCTATGCGTCGCTGACTATCACGCCCATGCACAATCTGATGGTCACGATCTCACTCGCTTTCTTTGTGATTGCTGTGCTCGCACTCCTTCGAGCCCTTTACGTGGGTCGTGAGATTGGGTTCCTCGTTGCTGGATGTGTGTGCCTTGCGGTGCTCGTCGCGAGTGCGGCCGTTTACTATACGGATACCTATGTTTTCCTGCTTCCCTGTGGACAGAGGACGTCGTTCGCACTTTTTGCTGTCTGGTTGGTGGCTTTGGATTTCGGCGTCCCTCGCTTGCGTCTTGGAAAGAATGAACCGGCCTAATCATGCGCTGCCAGCGAACCCGGCCGTTGCGCTCTTGCTGCAATTCACGCGTCCCGCGGGCCGGGTCGCTGAGCTTGGGTCGTTGGGATGCCGCCGGCTCGGGGACCATCACCTGCGACGACGGCAAGTCGATCCCGGTGACGATCACGTCCAAGGACGGTGGGCTGACCGCAGGCAAATTCAGGATCGAGGGGCACGGCGAGTTCACCGCCGTGCGCCACGTCCGCGCCGTCCTTTTCTAGATAGCTGGCTTAGAAATGAACCTGGCTGTTGATGCAGCGAGCCTTAAGCGCCTCATGGAAGCTCTTGAGGAGGCTTTGGCAGAGACGGACCAGTTCCTTGCGCGTGTCGGTAACGAGCCGGCGCAAGATTCCACTGCAGCCCTTGAACTTGCGAGTTTCCCTAAGCGCGGTCTTGTCTTGACTGCCTACAGTCAGGCAGACATGCTTCTTGAGGTCGGCTCCGAGCTCGTAACCTGCTTTATTCGAACCTGTGCCGAGCCCGCTTTGCCCATAGCATCTTGGTCATCAGTACGTGGCGTTATTGAGCCTTGTGCTCTTGCTACTTGGCTTCTTGACCCGAGTATTAACGTGAGAACACGTGTGAAGAGGAGTTTTGCCCTTCGCTTCGAGGGTCTAGACCAACAGGTCAAGATGATGCGCGCGGCGCATCGTGTCGAAAATATCGAAGCAATCTCCAGACGAGTCGACGAAGTTGAGCAGGAAGCGATTAGCCTCGGTTATGAGGCGATAACGAACAGGGATGGGCAACGTACTGGTATTGGCCAGGTGATGCCGTCGATCACGTCAATAGTGGGCGAAACTCTAGACGAGGAGGTAGCTTATCGCATCCTCTCCGCAGTTACCCATGCTCATCACTGGGCGGTACGTCGGCTAAACTTCGATATACTTCCGATGGATGATCCGGCGATCAACCCGAGTGCAATCGCTCCTGGACTACGCGCCCTGAAGAAAGCAGCCAAGCCTGGCTGCTTTGTGTATCTCGCGGATCAGGCTATGAAGGCATTTACGAGGCCCGTTTTGTGCAAAACGAAGCTGTTCGGTGGAGATTACGGCCTGCTTGGCGCCCGAATAAAGTTCCATAATCAGCGAGTTACCGAGTTGTCAAAGGCTGTCGGGTTCGTGCCCGAGCGAGAGAAGTCCGGCTAACACGGCCGATTGAGCGGGCGGCAAGCCGGTCCGTATCCACACGCGCCTCGAGCATAGGGTGTTCTACGTGGCGAAGTTCGAAGAAGCTATTTACGTCCTGCACGCCTTCGAGAAGAAGAGTAGACAGACTCGCGACGCAGACTTGGTTTTGGCGCGAGAGCGCCTGAAGCAGGTCGAGGCACTGCGGCGTGCAGGCAGGGAGGAGAGAAAATGACCGTCCGTGTGCGGCGTTCTAGCGCCAATGTGTTCCGCGATCTTGGGTTCAGCGAAGACGAGGCGGAGAACCTCAAGATTCGCGCCGACCTGATGATCGAGCTGACGAGTCTGATTGAGGCCCGGGGCCTCACGCAAGTGGATGCCGCCAAGCTTCTCGGAGTGACTCAACCACGGGTCAGCGACCTCACGCGTGGAAGGATCGATCGCTTCAGCGTGGACGGCCTGATTGAGATGCTCGGCCGTGCCGGCGCTCGCGTCTCGGTCGTGGTGAGGCAGCGCAGCCAAGTCGCCTGACACACCGCTCTTCCGGGGGTCGCCCCAGTTCCTCGTCATCCCCCAGTTTCGCCGGGCGGCGGCGCCACGGTAGGTGCCGCCGCCGGCGCCTTCTTGCGCCGCAATCGCAGCAGCGGACCCCACGGCCGCCAGCCGCCGCCGGCGGTGAGGCTCTCCCAGCCCCAGCGCAGCCAGCGCAGGAGGTTGAGCGCTAGCCACAGCGCCCAGGCGAGCATGGCCAGGCGATAGACGAGGAGCGGCACGGAGATCACCCAGGCCGTCGGCAGGGCTTGGGCGGCGCGGTCGGCGTACCAGTGGAGCTCGCCGGCGGTCGAGGCGTTGCCGAGGATCTGCATGTCGGGCGCGCCGAGGAGGCCCTGCTGGACCGCCCAGCAGAGGATGGCCAGGGCGGCGAGGGTCCAGGCGGCGAGGAGGATCTGCAGGAGGTCGAAGAGGCGGTTGCGGCGGATCTCACCGCCCCTCCGCCGCCGCAGGCCGAGGGCGAGGAGCCAGCCGGCCACCAGGGCGGCCACCAGGAGCGGCACCTGCGAGAGGCCGACGCCGAGGAGCGCCCAGGCGAGGGTGCCGAGCGGCGTCC
>DATNKQ010000356.1:0-4162 GCA_035603315.1 Thermoanaerobaculia bacterium | reverse complement strand
TCGGCGAGGACGCAGGTGCAGCGGCCGCTGCCGACGGCGCGCGACAGCCGGTAGAGCCGCTCCTCGTCGACGTCGACCGCCACCACCCGCGCGCCCAGGCCGGCGAGGTCGCGGACCAGCGCCTGGCCGATCGAGCCGGCCGCGCCGGTGACGAGGAGACGCTTCCCGCCCCCGAGCGTCTCTGCGAAGGCCCGCCGGGCAGGCACCCATTCGGGCCTGCCCAGCAGCTCCTCGCAGCCGAGGGCCACGCCATGAACCGTGACCGATCGCATGCTGGCTCGACGGCGGCCGACACTCAGTGGTGCGGGGCGGGAGCTCCCTGCGGCTTGATCCCCTGGAGGCTCTCGTAGACGGTCTCCAGCCACCTGTCGGTCTTGATGAAGCCGCCGCTCCAGCTCTTCCACTCGGCGGGCAGGCCGGCCTTCTGGACGTCCGCCAGACTCTTGCCGGCCTTGATCTCCCGGCCCACGGTGTCCAGGCTGACGGTGAGCATGCGGTGGAACCGCTTGAGCCCCTCGAGGTCGGAGAGGGCGCCGTGGCCGGGGATCACCTTGGTGCCGGCGGGGACCATGGCGAGGACCTTGGCGACGCCGTCCGCCATCCCCTGGACGCTGCCGCCGTTGCCGAGGTCGACGAAGGGGAACATGCCGTTGAAGAAGTCGTCGCCCATGTGCACCACGTTCGAGCCGGTGAACCAGAGGACGCTGTCGCCGTCGGTGTGGCCGTGCGGGAGGTGGATGGCCTTGATCTCCTCGCCGTTGAAGTGGATCGACAGCGTTTGGTCGAAGGTGATGACCGGCAGCGCCTGGGCCGGGGCGGCCGGAATCGGGTTGCCGAGGACGCTCTGCGGGCTCGCCAGGCGCTTGCGGACGTTGGTCTGGGCGATGATCGGCGCCTCGGCGCCGAAGATCTCGTTGCCGCCCGTGTGGTCGCCGTGGAAGTGGGTGTTCAGGATGAACTTGAGCTTGCCGTCGCCCAGCCCCTTCAAGGCGGCGCGGATCTTGTCCGCCAGCGGCGCGAACTGGTCGTCGACGATGAGGACGCCGTCGTCGCCCACCGACACCCCGATGTTGCCGCCGCCGCCGGTCAGCATGTAGACCTTGCCGGCCACCGGCTCCGACTTGACCTCCACCTGCGAGAAGTCCTGCTGCTGGGCGAGGGCCTGCGTCGCGCCGAGGAACAGCAGCCAGGGAAGAGGTGATCTCATGGAATTCTCCTCCGAAAAATTAGGGGAACAAACTCTACCATGGCGCCTTTTCCACAGTCGCCGCGAGACCGCCCGGACAGATTTGCCTTGTTACTTAAGTTTCAGATATTCTTCATCCAGTATTCTTGGGGCAGGGCAGCGCACAACGACACAAGGAGAAATCTCATGCAGACTCTTGTCAGAAATGGATTCACCCGTCGAACCCTCGTCCTGGTGCTGCTGTTGGCCGGTCTGGCTACCTCCATGACCCTCCTCCTGCCCAAGAACGCGCTCGCCATCTGCTGCGGCTGGGAGTTCGATACCACCTACTACTCCGATCCCGGCAAGACCCACGAGATCGGCTACTGCGACACCAACGTCTCGTGCTCCGGCACCAACGACTGTCCGGGGCCCACCAGCCCGTATTTCACGCGCAGCAAGTCCTGCTGCGATAGCTGCCTACCCTAAGGTGCACCAACCGATGCTGCCTTGCCCCGCTCCATTCGGTTGACGTCGACTCCTCTGCCGCCGGTCGCCACGCGCCCCTGCCTCTCTGCTCATTCGTAGTGCAGTGCGTCGATGGGATCGAGGGCCGCGGCCCGGGCGGCGGGGTAGATTCCAGATGCGAGGCCCACCGCCATGGCGACGCCGGTCGACAGCAGGATGGAGGTCAGGGTGACCACCGTCTGCCAGCCCGCGTAGGCGGCGACGCCGCGGGCGATGGCGATCCCCAAGGCCACCCCCGCCGTCCCGCCGAGCAGGCTGATGGCGAACGACTCGACCATGAACTGGAAGCGGATGTCGCCGCTCTTGGCGCCCACCGCTCGGCGGACGCCGATCTCCCGCGTCCGCTCGAGCACCGTCGCCAGCATGATGTTCATGATGCCGATGCCGCCGACCAGGAGCGAGATGCCGGCGATCGCCCCCATGACGACGTTGAAGAGGCGTTGGGTGCGGCGGCTCTGCTCCAGGAGCGCCTCGGGCACCACCAGCTCGAAGTCGTCGGCGCCGCCGTGGAGGCGGTCGAGGAGCGAGCGCACGAGGGCGGCGGTCTCGAGGGGAGAAACCCCCTTCTTGAGGCGGACGACGATCTCGTCGAGCGGCGAGGCCAGGGGGTCGTGCTCGAACTTGCGCGCGGCGGTCGACACCGGCAGGAAGATGGCGTCGCCGATCGAGCCCACGCTCACCCCCTGGAAGGTGTCCCCCTGCCCCCCCTGGCCGCCCGCCGCGCCGGCGCCGCCCGAAACGGCGGCGAGGACTCCCACCACCGTCAACCAGACGTTATTGACCTTGAGGTCGCGGCCCAGGGCCGGCCCATAGCCGAAGAGGTCGCGGCGCACCGCCTGGCCGACGACGCAGACCTGGGCGTGGGTGCGCTCGTCGAGGGGATCGAGGAAGCGCCCCTCGGCGAGCTCCAGGTTGACGAGCTCGGCGTAGCGCCAGGAGACGCCGCGGACGAAGGCCTGAGTCTTTCCCGCCGCCGACAGCACCTTGTAGGGCTCGATCTTCAGGCTCGGCGCGGCGACCTCGACCCCCGGCACGGCCTCGGCGATGGCGACGGCGTCGCGCTCGGAGACGCCGAGCGACTTGGCGCGGACCTCCTTCATCGCCTCCTCCTGGAAGCTCCTGGCGCGCACGAGGACGTTGTCGAGCCCCAGCCGCTCGACCATCTGCAGGGCCTGGCGCTCGGCCCCGGCGCCGATCGACAGCATGGCGATCACCGCGCCGACGCCGAAGATCATCCCCAGCATGGTGAGCGCCGAGCGCAGCTTGTGCGCCGCCAGGTTGTCGATCGCCGTCCGCAGGGCCTCGCGGGGGGTCATTCGTCGAAGTCCGGCATCGCCGGCGGCGGGGCGGGAGCCGACGGCCCGGAGCCCGTCTTGACGGGGCGGGGCGCATCGGCGGCGCGGGCGGGGTCGCGGAGCGCCACGACGTCGCCTGAGGCGAGCCCCGACTCGATCACCACCCGTCCCATGCCCGCGGGCCCGAGGGTGACCGGCCGCGGCTCGAAGCCGCCGCGGCCGGCGCCGGAGCGGCGGTAGACGAAGCTCCGGCCGTCGCGCTCCTGGACCGCCTGGAGCGGCACCGTCAGGGCGCCGGTCAGGCGGTCGAGGGTCAGCCAGGAGCGCACCCGCGCCCCCGGCTTCATGCGCAGCGGATCGGTCCGTTCGAGCTCCAGGGTGACGGCGAAGTACTGCACCGGCGAACCGCGCAGTCGCGGCTTGGCGAGGGCGTCGACCCGCGCCACGCGGGCGCCGTAGACGAGGCCGGGGGCGGACTCGAGCTCGACGGTGGCCGGCTTGCCGACCCCCAAGCCGGAGGCGTCGGCCTCCAGCACGTAGACCTCCGCCTGCATGCGGGCGAGGTCGGGGATCTCGGCGAGCGGCTGGCCCTGCCAGACGCTGTCGCCCACCCGCACCGGGTTGCCGCGGAAGTCGCGCCGGAAGACCAGGATGCCGTCGTGGGGCGCGAGGATCGACAGCGCTTTCAAGCCTGAGCGGGCGGTCTCGATCTTGTACGCCGCCTGGCGCTCCTGGATGGCCAGCAGGTCGAGCTCGGTGCGGGCGAGGTCGGCGCTCGTCCGCCGCGCCTCGCGGGCATGCTTCTCGCGCTCGCGGGCGAGCGTGCCGTCGATCTCCGACTCGATGCGCTCGGCGCGCGAGAAGATGACGTCGTCCTTCTTCTGGAAGCGGGCCGCGCCGTCGAGCTCAAGCTGGGCGACCCGGGCGTCGCCGTCGAGCTTCTCCAAGTCGGCGGCGCTCTCGGCGCGCTCCTTCTGCGCTTTGAAGCGCGCGGTCGCCAGGTCGTCCTCGGCGCCGCGGAGGTTCTTCTCCATCTCCGTGGGATCGAAGCGGACGACGGCGTCGCCGGCCTTGACCCTGCCGCCGTCGGGGGCGAGCCAGGCGACGCGGAGCGCGCCCTCGATGCCGCCCGGCACGGTGACGGGGGTGGCGCGGGTGGCGCGCAGGTTGCCCT
>DATNKQ010000352.1:0-4119 GCA_035603315.1 Thermoanaerobaculia bacterium | reverse complement strand
CCGCCAGCCCTCCTGCCGCATCGCCGACCTCCACTCCTGGTCCGCGGGGGCCTACGAGCTCTACCTGAACCGCCAGGTCTTCGAGCACGTGGAGCTGATCTGGGGCAGCCCGGCGGTCGCCACCCAGAGCCTGACTTTCGAGTTCGGCAGCCAGCAGGCCCTCCACCGCGACCCCGTGCACGTCCATACCTCGCCCCCCAGCCACCTGGTGGCGGCCTGGATCGCGCTGGAGGATATCGGCCCGAGCTGCGGCGCCCTCACCTACATCCCCGGCTCGCACCGCCTCCCCTACTGGCGCGACAGGCAGGGTGACTACCGCCTCCATCAAGGGAGCCACGGCGAGAAGGAGATTCGCGAGGCTCAAGAGTTCGACCTTGCGCAGTGCGCGAAGCGCGGTCTCGCCGCCGAGCTCTTCACCTGCAAGCGCGGTGAGGTGCTGATCTGGCACCACTCGCTCCTCCACGGCGGCTCGCAGCCGGAGGATCCCCGCCTCACCCGCAAGAGTTTCGTGATCCACTTTTCGACCCTCGCCGACTACAAGCGGCTGCGGCAGACGGTCATCGAGTACGTTCCCGGTCCCGACGGCCGGCCCGTCGAGCGCAGTCACACCTTCGGCACCGACCGCGTCCTCGCCCGCGACGGCTGCCACGGCTTCGACAACCCCCTGCGCGGCTACGCCGGCCCGGCGGCGCAAGAAAGGCCGGGATCGCGGGTTCCAATGCCCAGCGCCTAGGCCGGATCCTTGCAAACGAAGATGGCCGTCAACGAACCGACGTCGTAGATCTCCGCCGGCGGCAGCTCCTCGAAACGGAAGGCAGCGGGATCGAGGCGCGAGGGCCAGGGGTCCGCGAAGTCGGGCAGCGGGCCGGCGGGGGGAAGGTGGCGGAAGAGGCGCAGGGTTCGGAAGTGCTCGCCGAGCAGCGACTGCCAGTCCCAGAGATAGAGGTGCGAGCGCTCGCCCGGCCGCCGCTGCAGGCGCTGGTGGAGGGCGAGGGTCTGGCCGTCGAGGATGGGCGGCAGCGAGGCGACGAGGGCGCCGCCGGGCTCCAGGTGGCGCTTCCAGTCGGCGAGGGCGGCGCCGGGGTCTTTCGTCCGCGGCAGGGCGTCGATCGCCACCTCGAGGTCGAAGGTGCCGAGGTCGGCGGGGAGGGGGGCGAGGGTGCCGGCATGGAAGGCGACGCCGCGGCCGAACCGGCGGCGCGCGTAGGCGACGCTCCGGGCGTCGGGATCGATGCCGGCGACCGCCTCGGCGCCGTCGGCGAGGAGGCGGGCGCTGCCGTAGCCGGTGCCACAGCCGAGGTCGAGGACGCTCTTGCCGCGCGCCCACTCGGAGCAGAAGAGGTAGAGCGAGAGGTGGGCCTGGAAGAGGTCGTTCGGGACCTCCGGCGAGACCGCAGCTCCCGCCGGCGGCAGGCCGCGCCGCACCCGGCGGAGGGCATTCCAGGCGCGCCGGGCTCCGTGGCGAAGTCCACTCCGCGGCGTTTCGGTCATGGTCCCCCTGGCGGTCAGAGATGTAAAGACATCTTAAGAAACTCGCAGGAATCGGGCCTTATAGACGAAATCTTCAGGCGATACGTTAAACTACATACCCGTGGACTTCTCGCGCTACTTTAGAGAACGCCGAGACGTGAACGCCGCCCTTCCATGCTGAAAGAGAGAGCCCGGATCCTGGCGGTCGTCATCTTCCTCCTCGATCTCGCGCTCGTTTCGGCAGCCTTTCTGATCGCCTTCTCGCTGCGCAGCTGGTTCCTGCCGCGGGTGGTTCCGCAGGCTTTCCCCGGGCGGCTCTACCCGCTGGGGTCGTACCTGCCGCTGCTGCCGCTCGCGCTCCTCATCTGGGGGAGCCTGCTCCTCTTCTCCGGCCGCTACCGCTCGCACCGCACGGTGCCCCTCCTCGACGAGGCGTGGGCGATCCTCCGCGTCTGCGCCACCGGCGCCGTGCTCTTCACCCTCATCCTCTACATCGGCCGGCTGGACGACCGCCTGCTGCGGGCCGACCGCATCAGCCGCTTCTTGGTCCTCCTCTTCGCCCTCTTCTCCTGCCTCTTCCTGCTGACCGAGAAGATCGCCATCCGGCTCACCTCGCGCTACGTCCGCACCCACGGCTTCAACTATCGCACGGTGCTCATCGTCGGCACCAGCCGCTCGGCGACGCAGATCGCCGAGTCCATCCACGGCCACCGCTTCTGGGGCTACCGCATCCTCGGCTTTGTCGTCGGCGCCAACGACGAGCCGGTCGAGCCCTGGACCTCCCGCTACCCGATCCTGGGCGAGGTCAAGCACATCCCGCGCATCGTCGAGAACAACGTCGTCGACGACGTCATCTTCGCCGTCCACCGCCGCGAGCTCGACCGCCTGGAGGACCTCTTCCTGTCGCTGCAGGAGCAGGGCATCCGCACCCGTTTCGCCATGGACCTCTTCCCCCACACCCGGGCGCGGGTGGAGATCGAGGAGCTGGACGGCATGCCGCTCCTCTCCTTCGCCACCACCCCCACGAACCCGCTCCAGCTGATGGCCAAGCGGGTGCTGGACGTCGGCATGGCTGCATTGATCCTCCTCCTGGCCCTCCCCGCCGTGGCGGGCATCGCCCTCCTCATCAAGCTCACCTCCGGCGGCAACATCCTCTTCCGCCAGACCCGCTGCGGCCTGAACGGGCGGTTCTTCACCCTCTACAAGTTCAGGACGATGGTCGAGGGCGCCGAGGACCGCCGCCGCGAGCTCCTGCACCTGAACGAGATGAACGGCCCGGTCTTCAAGCTCAAGAGCGATCCCCGGGTGACCGGCTTCGGGAGGTTCCTGAGGAAGTTCAGCCTCGACGAGCTGCCGCAGCTGTGGAACGTGCTGCGGGGCGACATGAGCCTCGTCGGCCCGCGGCCCCCCATCCCCGAGGAGGTCGCCCGCTACCAGCGCTGGCAGCGCCGCCGCTTGGCCATGAAGCCCGGCCTTACCTGCCTCTGGCAGATCAGCGGCCGCAACGACATCGACTTCGACCGCTGGATCCAGCTCGACCTCGAGTACATCGACTCCTGGACGCCGATGCTCGACCTGAAGATCCTCCTCAAAACGATCCCGGTAGTCCTCTCCGGCCGCGGCGCGTCGTAGGGCCGTCCTGTCGCTGTTTCCAATGTAGCTGGCTCGCTCGGCTCATCGCGATGCGACGATATCGTTGACCTGGCGCTAATCACCGTATACAAGCAAGGGTCACAAACCATTGTCGGCCAAGTTCCACGGCCGGCCGGAGTAGGTGTGCAGCCCGGCTGGCTCGCGGGCCTCTCACTCCCACGGCAGGTCTTCCACGTTCGAAGGAGCGTCGAATGTCCGAGCGTGAACGGCACCGCCTCACGAGATGTTCGCTTTGTCTCTGTCTCTTGGCCTCCCTCGCCCTGTTGCCTCCCCTGCGGGCGCAGACGAGCGACCCGAACCCCGACGGTCCGCCGCCGACCGATGCCCTCCCCGACCCGGTGCCGGACGACCCTGGCTCCGACTTCGACCCCAGCCTCGACCCTGGCCCGAGCAACCTCGGCGAGGCGATGGAGCTCTACGTCGGAGACCCGCAGTTCCTCGGTTTGGACGGAGGGGGAGATACGCTGGACGTCATGCCAGGCGGCTTCGGCGATGAGACCTCGGGCATCGGTGCGTCGGTCACCTTGCCGCCGCTCAACTGCTCGACGTTCAACGACCCCGCGGGCGTCGATCCCATCAGCGTCTCTCCCGACCCCGGCCATCACTATTTCTGGTACAAGGGGAAGCCCATCGTCCTCATCGGCGCCTCGGCCGACAACGGCTGCGCGCTGGTGTCCACGGGGAACCCGAACTGCAATGCGACGAACTACCCGAGCGTGATCGACAGCGCCACCAACAACAATCTCAACAAGATCCGGCTCTGGGTCACGCTGGCGGGCGACATCAACCGCGGCGACGTCCCCTTCAACTGGGTCACTCCTCCAACTCCTCCGGCCGATACCCCATACTGGTTGCTGGATTCTTCCAACCAGGCCTACTTCAACAGGGTCCAAGCTGTCGTGAACTACGCCCGGCAGAAGAGCGGCTCCCCGGTCTTCGTGGAAGTGACCCTCTTCGCTCCTTTCCAGGGACCCTACATCTCCAGTGGACCGTGGA
>DATNKQ010000348.1:0-3256 GCA_035603315.1 Thermoanaerobaculia bacterium | reverse complement strand
GCCGTCCACTGCGACCTGCCCGCCGGCCCGGCCGCAACGGTAAACTTCATCCTCGACGTCGCCGGATATTTCGAATGAGATCCGACGACCGCGGAGCCGCCATGAACCATCCCACCTCTCTCCGTCCCGCCGATCACGCGGTCTACGATCCCGAGAAGATGGGCAAGGCGACGCTCTTCCACTCCGAGCGGATGCTGGTGGGTCTGAACGCCTTCGAGCCCGGCCAGGAGCACCGGCTCCACGCCCACGCCGGCATGGACAAGGTCTACCACGTGCTCGCCGGCAGCGGCGTCTTCCTCCTCGAGGACCGCGAGGAGCCGATGGAGACCGGAACCATGCTCATCGCCCCCGCCGGCGTCCCCCACGGCATCCGCAACACCGGCGCCGGCCGCCTCCTCGTCCTGACGATCCTCGCGCCCTCGCCTTAAGACCCTGAGATGATTGACGCGAATAGTCGGTTTTGCTAATCTAAATAAAGATCTGGTGGCTGAAGGTTGCCCGCCGCGGAGCCCGCTCCCGGAATCCTTCCGGGAAGCCCAGGCGCTCCTGTGACTACGCGGGCAGAAAGAGACGACACCATGCGGACTTCGCTCTCCTCCCCTCCCTCCCGCGCCGCGGCCGCGATCGCGGGCATCCTCCTCCTGGCGGTCACCGCCGCCGCCGGCGCCGACACCGTCGCCAGCAGCTCCGCGTTCGGCGAATCGGTCTCCCTGCAGATCCTGCCGCTCCTGGGCTCTCCCATCCACGTCAACAGCGGGCCGCTGCCCGCCGTCACCGGCACCAATCCGGCATCCCACGCGCAGCTCGCCTCGATCAGCGTGTCGGCTCCCGCCCTGGGCACCCTGCTGCAGACCGGGATCCTGCAGGTGAACGCCGCCGCGCTCTTCCCCGGCACCGAGCTCGTCTCGGGCGACGCCGTCGTCAACACGCTGCAGCTCCGGGTGGCCGGCGGCCTGCCGCTCCTCACCCTGAACGCCGACACGCTCCACTCGACGGCCCAGATCGCCGGCGGCTGCAACGACGGAGCCGTGACCACCGGCTCGGCCAACCTGACGAACGTCGTCCTCGGCGGCCCGCTCGGGCTGGGCCTTCAGGTGGCGGCCAACCCGCCGCCCAACACTGTCCTCTTGAACGTCGCCGGCATCCGCGTCGTGCTCAACGAGCAGATCCCGCTGACCGGCAGCTTCCCCTTCGGCATCGCCGTCAACGCCCTCCACATCTCGCTGACTTCCGTGCCGCTCGGGCTCAGCCTCCTCTCCGGCGACATCATCCTCGCCCACGCGGAAGCGGAGCTCCAATGCACCGGGGGCGATGGCGGTGGTGGCGGCCCGACGCAGTGATCGTCGACGCGGAGAGGCGGACGGCGACCGTCTCTCCGCGCTGTGACTTCAGGACCCTTATCCCAACCCCATGGCCGAGAGCGACTCCGCCTGCAGCACCCGACGTGCGAGACGCTCGAGCTCCGCCATGGAATCGATAGCGCTCACCTGCTGCCGGGCCTTTCGCGGCAGCGGTCCGAAGCGCTGCTCAAGCAGCTTGCAGAGGAGCTGGCGCATGCCTTCCATCCGGCCTTCTCTGAGGCCTTCTGTCCTGCCATTTTCGCGAGCCTCCGCGAACCCGCTTCCCCACCACTCTTTCAACGTCTCTTCCAGCATCGGCATTTCCTCCAGCTCGACGACTTCTGGGATTGTAACTCCGGGGAGGGAGCGCCGCAGCAACCGCAGCACCCAGGCGGTGAACGCTCGGCGCAGCTCCGGCTCGGCGCCTTCTGCCAGGAGAGTCGCCAGCTGGGACGTGAGGCGCGGGAGATCCTGGGGGCCGCAGGTCTCCAACTGGAACAGCGTGGCGACCAAGCTCTCGGGCAGCGCCAGCTCCTCCGGGCGAAGGCGGCTCTCGTCGACCAGCAAGTAGGAGAGCTGAGGCAGGCGGCGGCGCAGGCTCTCGGGAGCCTCGGCGAAGAGGCTCGCGAGGTCCAGCGGGGCGGTCCAAGGCCGCTTGCCGTTGTAGAGGACGAGGGGCAGGACGATCGGCAGGCGGTCGCCCGCGCCGAGCCGCTCCTTGCGGACAATCTCGGCCAGGAGAAGCGCCGCGTAGCCGAGGAGCCGCACGGCCATGAAGGGCGAGGGCGTGGACTGGAACTCGAGCAGCAGGTAGACGTAGAACCAGCCTTCCCCGGCGCCTTCCCAACGCAGGCGCCAGATGGCGTCGCTGTGGCGCTCCCGCAGGTCGTCGCTGACGAAGCTCCCGCCGACCCGCTCCAGCGTCGCGAAGTCCAGCCCCGAGACCCACTCTTCGTGGAGGAATCCACGCAGCAATTCCTCCACGGTGCGGGGATGGGAAAAGAGCAGCTTGTAGCCGCTGTCGTGCTCCGCCATCGAGCCCTCCCTCTACCGGCCCGTGGGCCGTTCATAGAGGGAGGACGGAAAACGCCCTTTGCGGGCAGAACCGGGCGGTCTGCGACGCCATAGGGATGCGCGACAGAAATGGGTGACGCGCAGGGAAAATGCGTGACGCCCGACGGAAATCCATGACGCCCGACGGAAATCCATGACGCCCGACGAAAATCCGTGACGCCCAACGAAAATCCGTGACGCCCAATGAAAATCCGTGACGCCCAATGAAAATCCGTGACGCCCAATGAAAATCCGTGACGCCCAACGAAAATCCGTCACGCCCGACGAAAATCCGTCACGCCCAACGAAAATCCGTCACGCCCGACGAAAATCCGTGACGCCCGACGACCTGGAAAGCGCCGGATGTCTCAAAATGAGGACATCCTGGAGCGGCGAGCGCGGGGGCGGCCGTTGCGTTACCGCTCAGGCCGCGCGATTGGCGGCCTGCAGCACCCCCTCGGCCGCCATCCCGAGGACGAGATGGCCGGCGAGCCCGCGCGCGTGCGCCTGCCAGGGGAACTTGGCGGGCGCGGGTGTGAGCCCGAGGGCGACGTTGGCGGCCTCGTCGACGAGCAGCCAGACGCCGGTCCCGAAGAGGGCTCCCGCCCCCAGCCCGCGGACGAGGCCGCCGTCCGTGCGGTTGCGGCGCAGCACGGAGTACAGGATCCCGCTGAGGATGCCGATCCCCCAGTGCAGGCGCTGGCCGAGCTGCTTGCGCGCCGCCGGCGAGAGCCGCCGGCCGGCCAGCGCGGCGGTCTTCTCCGCCGCGATCTCGTAGGCGGTCTTGCCGCCGCGGGCCCTGTCCTCCCGCCGGCGGACCGGCTTGCTCTCGCGCTCGTACAGGTAGGTGGTGGTCTTGCCCA
>DATNKQ010000346.1:0-3611 GCA_035603315.1 Thermoanaerobaculia bacterium | reverse complement strand
CGCCATGGACCGTCAGCACGCCGTCGATGTAGACGCCGTCGCTGGTCGCCATGCCGACGTGGTATCCGGACAGCTTGAGGATGTGGCCGACCATGCGGGTGGTGGTGGTCTTGCCGTTGGTGCCGGTGATGGCGGCGATGGGGATGCGGCAGGGGGCGCCGCGCGGGAAGAGCATGTCGATCACCGGGTCGGCGACGTTGCGCGGCGTCCCCTCGGTGGGCGCGGTGTGCATGCGGAACCCGGGGGCGGCGTTGATCTCGACGATGGCCCCGCCCACCTCGGCGTGGCTGCGGCTGATGTCGGCGCAGATGAAGTCGACGCCGCCGACGTCGAGGCCGATCGCTCGGACCCCGCGCTCCGCCATGATCCGGTTGTCGTAATGGATGACGTCCGTCTTGTCGATCGAGGTTCCGCCGGTCGACAGGTTGCCGGTCGAGCGCAGGTAGAGCACCTGCCCGTCGGCCGGCACCGAATCGAGCGTGAGGCCCGCCTCCTCGAGGAGGCGGAGAGCCTGATGGTCGACCTCCAGGCGGGTGAGCACCTTCTCGTGCCCGACGCCGCGCCGCGGGTCGGCATTGACCGTCTCGATGAGCTCGCCGACGGTCTTCCGGCCGTCGCCCGTCACGTGGCCCGGCACCCGCTGCGCCACCGCCGCGACGCGGCCGTCGACCACCAGGATGCGATAGTCGTTGCCCTCGTGGAAGGTCTCGACGATGACCGTCCGCGCCTCCTCGCGGGCCTTGGCGAAGGCGAGCTCCACCTGCTCCTCGGTGCGCAGGTTGATCGACACCCCGCGCCCGTGGTTGCCGTCGAGCGGCTTGACGACGACCGGATATCCCAGGCGCCCGGCGGCGACGACCGCCTCCTCGGCGTCGTGCACCAGCCGCTGGCGCGGCACGGGCAGCCCGAGGTCCTGGAGGATCTGGTTGGTCAGCCGCTTGTCGGAGGCGATCTCGACCGCCGTGTGGCGGGTCTCGCTGGTGATCGTCGCCTGGATCCGCCGCTGGTAGCGGCCGTGGCCGAGCTGGACGAACGAGCGCTCGTTCAGGCGGATCCAGGGGATGTCGCGCTCCTCGGCGGCGCGCACCAGCGCGGCCGTCGAGGGGCCGAAGGCGCGGCGGGTGGCGAGCCGCACCAGCGACTCGAGCTCCGCCTGGTAGTCGAACGGCCCGGGATCGTGGGCCGCGCGCTCCGGCGGCAGCAGGTGGCGGATGGTCCGCAGGGCCAGCTCGCCCGCCGCGATCCCCACGCTCTCCTCGAGGAAGCTGTAGATGACGTGATACTGGCCGCGCGGCAGGCCGTGGCTGCGCGTCTTGCCGTAGGAGACGCGGGTGCCGGCCAGGCACTGGAGCTCGATCGCCACGTGCTCGAGGACGTGCCCCAGCCAGGTCCCTTCGTCCTCGGTCAGCCGGCGGATGAAGCCGCCGGGAGCGTCGTAGGAGCAGGTGTGCTCGTCGAGCGTGGGGACGAGCGCCAGCAGCCGCTCGTTGAAGCCCGGGAGCTTCCGGGTGGGGTAATCCTCCAGCTCTCCCAGGTCCACCTTGAGCCGAATCACCGGCCGCAGCGCGTAGAGGTTCGGCCCGCGGTAGACGCGGGTCTCGAGGATTTCCATGACGCGGGAGAGGAGCTCTACTCCGCTCCTACCTCCGACTCGCTCACCGCCGCCACCTCCTCGATCTCGGTGACCTCCATGCGCGGCCGGCCCGCCGTCTCCGGCGGCAGACTGAGGCGGCGGTCGAGGTCGTAGCGGCAGCCGGCGGTGAGGAAGTCGAGACCCAGGCCGAGCATGGCGAGCGGCTGGCCGCGGTTGACGGCGTAGCTGGTGGTGAAGCGCATGCGGCTGGCGTCGACCACCGTCACCGCGCCGGCGCCGAGCACGCTCAGCATGCGATCCGGCGCGATCACCGCCGCGGTGTCCTCGTCGATGCCCAGGCCGAGCGGCTCCGGGTTGTAGGAGAGGGCGGTCAGCAGGCGCCCCATGCGGTCGCGGCGACGGAAGTGCTGGTCGATGATGAGGTCGGGCGCCAGGCCGAGCCCCTTGGCTAGATGGACGAGGCGGCGCCGGGGGGTGCCGCCGCCGTCGCCCAGGGCGATCATGTGCTCGGAGAGCAACGAGGCCCCGGCGCTGGTCCCCGCCACCACCATGCCGGCGGCGTGGCGGCGGCGGATGGCGGCGGCGAGCGGGGTGCCGCCCAGGGCCGAGGAGAGCCGGAGCTGGCTGCCGCCGGTGAGAAAAAGGCCGGTCGCGTACTCCAGGAGGTCCAAGTCCTCGCGCCCGGCGGCCAGCGCGTCCTCGCGGGAGGAGATGCGCAGCACCTCGACGGTCTCCGCCTTCAGGGTGTAGAAGAGGTCGGAATAGCGCGCTCCGGTCTCGGGAGCCTCGGAGGCGGTCGCCAGGACGACGAGGTTGGCGTCGGTCCCCCCCGCCGCCTCCAGGAAGTGGCGCAGGATGACCCGCTCCTTGATCTTGTCCTCGGCGCCGCCGATGGCGATCAGCAGGCCCGGCGAAGGCGAGGGCGTCGCGGCTGCGTCCATGGGCCGAGGGATGCTAGCACAGCGATCCGGCCCTTAAGGTAGATTCCTCTCCCCATGCGGCTCCTCGATTCGCGGCGGCTGACCGGCCCCAACCTGCTTCTCGACCGCGCGGGAGCGGTGGTTGACGTGGCCCTGGCGCCGGCCGAGGTCCCGGCCGCCATCGAGCTCTGGCGGGGCTGCGCGCGGCGGCTCCTGGAGGCGGTCGGCTGGGAGCGGGAGAAGCTGGCGGCGCGGCGTTTTCCCGGCGGCGCAAGCCTCGCCTTCACGGCCCCCATCGACGCCCTCTACGCGGCGACGGAGGTCAACGAGGCGGCCTGGGCGATGGCCGAGGCGGCGCTCGCCAAGCCCTCCGTCGCCCCGGCCGATCTCGAAGCGGTCGCAGCGCTTCTGCGGACCGCCATCGCCGCGGAGTCCAACCCCGCCCTCCTGGCCCTCGAGCGCGCCGCCGCAGTGCACGGCGTCGCTTTTCTGGCCGACGCCGACTGCGCCTCCGTAGGCCTGGGGGCCGGCTCCCTCGCCTGGCCGGTCCGCGGCCTCCCCGATCCCGCCGCCGTCGACTGGAGCCGGGTGCGCGACGTCCCCGTCGTCCTCGTCACCGGCACCAACGGCAAGACCACGACCGTGCGCCTCCTGGCCGCCATGCTCGCCGTCTCCGGGAAGGTGGCCGGCTTCACCTCGACCGACCGCATCGAGGTGGGCGGCAAGGTCCTCGAGCGCGGCGACTACTCCGGCCCCGGCGGGGCGCGCACCCTCCTCCGCGACCCGCGGGTCGAGGCAGCTGTCCTCGAGACGGCGCGAGGCGGCATCCTGCGCCGCGGCCTCGCGGTGCGCTCCGCCGACGCCGCCCTGGTCACCAACGTGGCGGCCGACCACCTGGGCGATCTCGGGGTGCACGACCTGCGGACGCTCGCCGAGGCCAAGCTGGTCGTCGCCCGCGCCGTGCCGCCGCGCGGGCGCCTGGTGCTGCCCGCCGCCGACCGCGAGCTGGCGATGCAGGGGCCGAAGAGCGGCGGCGCGCCGATCCTCTGGTTCGGCCTCGACCCCGCCGCTCCGCCGATCGCCGCGGCCGCGGCGGG
>DATNKQ010000327.1:0-10625 GCA_035603315.1 Thermoanaerobaculia bacterium | reverse complement strand
AGGGCAAGCTCGGCGGCCAGGCCGAGGTGAAGGGCGTCGCCGGCACCTGGAAGGACTTGACCGACTCGGTGAACCTGATGGCCGACAACCTGACGGACCAGGTGCGCAACATCGCCGACGTCACCAAGGCGGTCGCCAACGGCGACCTCTCGCGGAAGATCACCGTCGACGTCAAGGGCGAGATCCTCGAGCTCAAGAACACCGTCAACACGATGGTCGATCAGCTCTCCTCGTTCGCCGCCGAGGTCACCCGCGTGGCGCGCGAGGTGGGCACCGAGGGGAAGCTCGGCGGCCAGGCGGAGGTGCAGGGCGTCGCCGGCACCTGGAAGGACCTGACCGACTCGGTCAACTCGATGGCCGGCAACCTGACCGGGCAGGTGCGCAACATCGCGGCGGTGACGACGGCGGTGGCCAACGGCGACCTGTCGAAGAAGATCACCGTCGACGTCAAGGGCGAGATCCTCGAGCTCAAGGACACCGTCAACACCATGGTCGACCAGCTCTCCTCGTTCGCCGCCGAGGTCACCCGCGTGGCGCGCGAGGTGGGCACCGAAGGGAAGCTCGGCGGCCAGGCGAGCGTGCCCGGCGTCTCCGGCACCTGGAAGGACCTCACCGACAACGTCAACTCGATGGCCGGCAACTTGACCTCGCAGGTGCGCGGCATCGCCAAGGTCGTCACCGCGGTGGCGAACGGCAACCTCAAGCAGGGGCTCTCGGTCGACGCCAAGGGCGAGATCGCGGCCCTCGCCGACACCATCAACGGCATGATCGCCACCCTGGCGACCTTCGCCGACCAGGTCACCACGGTGGCGCGCGAGGTCGGCGTCGAGGGCAAGCTGGGCGGCCAGGCCAGCGTGCCGGGCGCGGCGGGCACCTGGAAGGACTTGACCGACAACGTCAACCAGCTCGCCGCCAACCTGACGACGCAGGTGCGCGCCATCGCCGAGGTGGCGACGGCGGTGACCAAGGGCGACCTCACGCGGTCGATCAAGGTGGAGGCGCAGGGCGAGGTCGCGGCGCTCAAGGACAACATCAACGAGATGATCCGCAACCTCAAGGACACCACGCTCAAGAACAGCGAGCAGGACTGGCTGAAGACCAACCTCGCCAAGTTCAGCCGCATGCTCCAGGGGCAGCGCGATCTGTTGACCGTCGGCCGTCTCATCCTCTCCGAGCTGGCGCCCGTCGTCTCCGCCCAACAGGGCGTCTTCTACACCCTGGACATCGCCGGGATGGAGCCCGAGCTGCGGCTCCTGGCGAGCTACGCCACGGCCGAGCGCAAAGGCGTCTTCCAGCTCGGCGAGGGCCTGATCGGCCAGTGCGCGGTCGAGAACCAGAAGGTCCTTCTCACCTCGGTGCCGAAGGACTACCTCCACATCTCCTCGGGGCTGGGCGAGGCGGCGCCGATGAACGTCATCGTCCTCCCCGTCGTCTTCGAGGGCCAGGTCAAGGCGGTGCTCGAGCTCGCCTCATTCGAGAGCTTCAGCCCCACCCACCAGGCCTTCCTCGACGAGCTCATGGAGTCGATCGGCATCGTCTTGAACACCATCCAGGCCAACACCCGGACGGAGGATCTGCTGATCCAGTCGCAGTCGCTGGCGCGCGAGCTCCAGAGCCAGCAGGGGGTGCTGCAGAAGACCAACCAGGAGCTGGAGGAGAAGGCCGGGCTGCTGGTCGAGCAGAACGCCGAGGTGGAGCGCAAGAACAAGGAGGTCGAGCAGGCCCGCCAGGCGCTGGAGGAGAAGGCCAAGCAGCTCGCCCTCACCTCGAAGTACAAGTCCGAGTTCCTCGCCAACATGTCGCACGAGCTGCGGACGCCGCTCAACAGCCTCCTCATCCTCTCCGACCAGCTCTCCCGGAACCCCGACGGCAACCTCTCCCCCAAGGAGACCGAGTTCGCGAAGACCATCCATTCCGCCGGCAACGACCTCCTGAAGCTGATCAACGACATCCTCGACCTCTCGAAGATCGAGTCGGGAACGGTCGTCGTCGACGCCTCGGAGGTGCGCTTCAACGAGCTCGCCGACTACGTCGAGCGGACCTTCCGCCACGTGGCGCAGGCCAAGGGGCTGGACTTCGACATCCAGCTCGACCCCACCCTGCCGCGGTCCTTCGTCACCGACTCCAAGCGCGTGCAGCAGGTGATCAAGAACCTGCTGGCGAACGCCTTCAAGTTCACCGAAAAGGGCCGCGTGGTGCTCAGCCTCGGCCGCGCCCTGGGCGGCTGGAGCGCCGATCACGAGGCTCTGAACCGGGCGCGCTCGGTCCTGGCCATCGCCGTCACCGACACCGGCATCGGTATCCCGCTCGACAAGCAGCAGATCATCTTCGAAGCTTTCCAGCAGGCCGACGGCTCGACCAGCCGGAAGTACGGGGGGACCGGCCTCGGTCTCGCCATCAGCCGCGAGATCGCCGCGCTCCTGGGCGGCGAGATCCGCCTCGTCTCCGTCCCCGCGCAGGGCAGCAAGTTCATCCTCTATCTGCCGTTCACCTACTCTCTGCCCCAGGTCGAGCCGCGGACGCGGGATGCCGGCATGCCGGCGGCCGCCGGGCTGGCGGCGCTGGCTCCAACCGCCGCCTCCGGCCTCGACGCCGAGCGGGGGATGTCGCCACCCCTAGCTCCTGCTCCGCTCCCGGCGCCGGCGAGGCTGGAAGAAGCCGCGGCGGTGCCCGAGGTGGCCGACGACCGCGACGCCCTCCAGGGGGGAGACCGTTCGCTCCTCATCGTCGACAACGACGAGAACTTCGCCCGCTTCCTCCTGGACCTGGCGCGCGAGAAGGGATGGAAGGGGCTCGTCGCCACCCGCGGCGCCGAGGCGGTCGCCCTGGCTCGCGATCACCGGCCGAGCGCCGTCACCCTGGACATCCGGTTGCCGGACATCGACGGCTGGCGGGTGCTCGACCGCCTGAAGGCCGACCTCGCCACCCGCCACATCCCGGTGCACGTCATCACCACCGAGGACGAGGGGGGGCGCGGCCTCACCATGGGCGCCATCGGCGTCCTCCACAAACCGATCGAAAACCGCGAGACGCTCGAGCGCACCCTCGACGTCATCCAGCGGTTCGTCGAGCGCACCGGCCGCGACCTGCTGGTGGTGGCGGCTCCGGGGACGCAGCGCGACGAGGTGCTGGCGCTGGTCGCCCAGGAGGGGCTGCAGGTGGAGGCGGTGGCGCCGGGGGAGGAGGCGCTGGCCGCCGTCGCGGCGCAGCGGCCGGAATGCGTCCTCGTCTGCTGTCCGGCCGGCGAGCCGCGCACGGTCGCCGCGGCGGAAGAGGTCGTCCGCCGCTCGGCGTCGCGGGAGCTGCCGGTCGTCCTCTACACGCCGGGCGCGCTGTCGCGCAAGGAGGAGGCCCTGGCCAGGCGGCTGGCGCTCCTGCCCGGGGTCAAGCAGGTGCGCTCGGTCGAGCGCCTGGTCGACCAGACGGCCCTCTTCCTGCACCATCCGGCCGGGGCGCTGCGACCGGACCGCCGCGGCATGATCGAGAAGCTGTACGAATCCGGGGTGCTGGCGGGCAAGAAGGTGCTGATCGTCGACGACGACATCCGCAACATCTTCGCCATGACCAGCGTCCTCGAGCGCTACCACATGGAGGTGCTGGCGGCGGAGACCGGGTTCGAGGCGATCTCGACCCTCGAGCAGACCCCCGGCATCGACGTCGTGCTGATGGACATCATGATGCCCGACATGGACGGCTACGAGACGATGCGGGCGATCCGCCGGATCCCGCGCTTCAAGAGCCTGCCGATCATCGCCGTGACGGCCAAGGCGATGAAGGGCGACCGCGAGAAGACGCTGGAGGCGGGGGCCTGGGACTACCTGGCGAAGCCGGTCGACACCGAGCACATGCTGGCGGTGCTGCGGGCCTGGCTCTACCGGTAGGGAGAGGGTCGCTGCGGGCGGCGAGGGCGAGAGGCATAGGCGTGGCGAGCGACGAACCCAAGGTCAGCATCCTGCTGGTCGACGACAGCCCGGAGAAGCTGTTGACCCTCTCGGTCATCCTGGCCGAGCTGGGGCCGGAGATCGTCGAGGCGAGCTCCGGACGGGAGGCGCTGCGCCACCTGCTGTCGCAGGAGTTCGCCGTCATCCTCCTGGACGTCAACATGCCGGGGCTCGACGGCTTCGAGACGGCGGCCCTCATCCGCCAGCGCAAGAGCTCCGAGCAGACGCCCATCATCTTCATCACCGCCTTCGCCGACGACACCCATGTGGCGCAGGGGTACTCGCTGGGGGCCGTCGACTACATCGTCGCCCCGGTCGTCCCCGAGGTGCTCAAGTCCAAGGTCGCCGTCTTCATCGAGCTCTTCCGCAAGACCGAGCAGATCAAGCGGCAGGCAAAGGCGCTCCGCCACCGGGCGGACCAGCTCCACCGGCTGACCGAAACCTCTCTCGCCGTCAACTCGGCCCTCTCGCTCGATCAGATCCTCGAGGTCGTCACCGAGACCGCGCGCGAGCTGAGCCGCGCCGACGAGGCGGTGACCATCGTCTCCGCCGACCCGATGTCGCCCAAGCTCCGCCTCGCCGTCTCCCTGTCGGACGCCGTCGCCGCCGACCGCGAGCGGGCGGCGGCGGAGGCCGCCATGGTCTCGGCCATCCTCGCCGGCCGCGACCGCACGGTGCGGCTCTGCGGCGCCGAGGTCCTGGCCGACCCCGCCTGGGCGCCTCTCGCCGCCGCCGGCCCCGACGGCTTGACGCCGGCGCGGCTGTCGGCCGCCCTCTCCGGACGCGAGGGCCTCAACATGGGATGGATCCACCTCGCTTGCCGGACGGGGGATTTCACCCCCGAGGACGAGGCGATCCTCACCCAGCTGGCGCAGATGGCGTCGATCGCCATCGAGAACACCCTGTTCAGCGAGGCGCGGGAGAGCAATCGGCTGAAGGACGAGTTCCTGGCCACCCTCTCGCACGAGCTGCGTACGCCGCTGACGGCGATCGTCGGCTGGACGCGCATCCTGCGCACCACCCCCTACGAAGAGGCCCGCTTCGGCCGCGGCCTGACCATCATCGAGAGGAACGTGGCGGCGCAGGCGAGGCTCATCGAAGACCTGCTCGACATCTCGCGCATCATCGCCGGCAAGCTCCACCTGAACGTCCGCCCGGTGGCCCTCGGGCCGGCCGTCGAGTCGGCGGTCGACGCCATGCGGCCGGCGGCGGAGGCGAAGGGCCTGTCGATCCATCTCGCCATGGCGCCCGGCATTCCGCCCGAGGAGACCCTGGTGGCGGATCCCGACCGCCTGCAGCAGGTGCTCTGGAACCTCCTCGCCAACGGCATCAAGTTCACCCCCGCGGGAGGGCGGATCGACGTCAGCCTGGAGCGCCGCCAGGGCGCCTTCGAGATCCGCGTCAGCGACACCGGCAAGGGCATCGATCCGCTCTTCCTGCACCACGTCTTCGACCGCTTCCGCCAGGACGACAGCAGCACGACGCGGTCCCACGGCGGCCTGGGGATCGGCCTCGCCATCGTGCGCCACATCGTCGAGCTCCAGGGCGGCAGGGTGAAGGCGGAGAGCCCAGGCCTCGGCAAGGGCGCCACCTTCACGGTCACCCTGCCGACCATGCCGCCGGCCGCCCTTGCCTGGACGCCGGCGGCAATGACTCCGACGCCGATCGCTTTCGCGGTCGAGGAGGGAACGCCGCTCGCCGACGAGCCGGCGGCGAGGGCGGTGCCGTCGCGCGCCGACCTCGACCTCAAGGACCTGTACGTCCTCCTGGTCGAGGACGAGCCCGACGCCCGCGAGGTGCTGGGGGAGATCCTGGAGAGCGCCGGCGCCAGGGTGGTCGCCGCCGGCTCGCTGCAGGAGGCGATGGAGCGCCTCGAAGAGGGGCGGCCCGCAGTCCTGGTGAGCGACATCGCCATGCCGGGCGGGGACGGCTATGCCCTCATCCGGCAGGTGCGGGAGCACGAGGCGGCGGCCGCCGCCGCAGCCGAGACCGCGGCGAGCCCGCCCGTCTCGCCGATCCCGCCGATTCCAGCCGTGGCGGTGTCGGCCTACGCGCGGGAAGAAGACCGCCGCCGCGCGCTCCGCGCGGGATTCGAGCGCTATTTGACCAAGCCGGTCGAGCCGACCGAGCTCATCGCCGTGGTCGCCAAGTTGGGCCGCCGCGACGCCCTCGGTCGCCCGCCGGCCGCCGTTCCGGAGCCGGGGCCGGCGGCCGCTCCTCCGGCGGTCCAAGGCGACCGGCCAAAGCCTTGCCGGCGCGTCCTCTTAGTCGAGGACGACGCCGACAGCCGGGAGGCGCTCAAGACCCTCCTCGAGCTCAACGGTTACGCCGTCGACGTGGCGGACAACGGCCTCCAGGGGGTCGAGCGGGCGATCAACCTGCGGCCGGACATCGCGGTCGTCGACATCGCCCTCCCCGAGATGGACGGTTATGAGGTGGCGCGGCGGATCCGCGCCCAGCTGGGCAGCAACACCACCTTCCTCATCGCCCTCACGGGCTATACCAGCGAAAGCGATCGCGAGCGGTCTCTGGAGGCCGGCTTCGACGCCCACCTGGGCAAGCCGGTCGACATCGAACGGCTCTACCGCCTCTTGGATCACCGCGGGGAAGAAGCTGCAGCTTCCCCCGGTCATCAATCCAGCCCGGCGGCAGCCGACACCGCTGCCTCGCCCGACCGCGCTGACCGCAGCCAGCGCTGACACACGCATGGGGCGCGAGCTCCTCATCGTCTGGGCCGGCCGTCACCGGCGGTCGACCTGGGAGGAGCTCTGCGCCGACTACCGGCGCCGCATCGCCCGCTCGATCGCGGTGCGCGACGTGCCGGTCAAAGTGCGCGCGGAAGGGAGGGAGGGGGGCGGTGACGCCAAGCGGGTGCGCGCCGAGGGCCGGGCGCTGCTCGCGGCGCTGCCCGATCCCTGCTACGTCGTCGCCCTGGCCGCCGAGGGGCGGCAGACCGACTCGGCCGGCCTCGCCGCCGAGCTCGCCCGCCTGCAAGGCGAGTGGCCGCACCCGATCGCCTTCCTCGTCGGCTCCGACCTCGGGCTCGCCCGCGAGGTGCGCGCTGGGGCGCGCTGGGTCCTGTCGCTGGGGCCCTTGACCCTCTCCCACGAGCTGGCACGTCTCGTGCTTTATGAGCAGCTCTACCGCGCCCTCACGATCCAGATGGGAATGAGCTATCATCGCGAGCCCGTCTGACGTAGGATGACGAACTTTCAGGGATCTGGAAAGGAGACTAGAGCGTGGCCAAGACTCAGAAGGCCAAACCGGCCGCACCGACATCGACCGCGGGATTCGCGGTTCTTCGTGAGCGCCTGTTGCGGCAGCGGCAGGAGATCCTCGACATGTACAAACAGGACCTCCGGGCTGGACAGGAGTCGGCGGACGACGGGACGGAGGACATCGTGGACCGCGCCAACAACTCCTACAACCGGGAGCTGATGTTCTCGCTCTCCGACGGCGAGCGCCAGCTCCTGCTCCAGGTCGAGGACGCCCTGAAGCGGATGGACGAGGCGGCCTACGGCCGCTGCGCCAACTGCAGCGGGCCGATCGCCCAGCCGCGGCTGCAGGCGGTGCCCTGGACGCGCTTCTGCATCGACTGCCAGGAGCTGGCCGAGAAAGGCCTGCTGAGCGAGGCCGAGGCCTCGTAGTACCTTTCCCGACGCCGTTGGAAGAAAGGGCGACCGGGTGGTCGCCTTTTCCTTATGGAATGCCCCCTACCCCCGAGATTGTCCCCGAAGCCCCCGAGGTCGCCCGCCTGCTCGCCGGCCTTGCCGCCGGCGAGCCGCAGGCGGTCTACCTCGTCTACGGCGAACTGGTGCTCGCCGAGCCGGCGGCGGGCCGGCTCGCCGCGGCGCTCGCCGCCGCCGCCGGCTGCGAGGTCGAGGTCCAGCGCCGCCCGCCGTCGCTGTCGCCGCTCCTGAACGACCTCCGCACCTACTCGCTGTTCGCCCCGGCCAAGGTGGCGCTGGTCGTCGACAGCGCCATTCTCGCCGACAAGAGCGCGGCCGCCGAGCTGATCGACGACGCCCAGGAGGGATTGCCCTCGTCCCCGGGCGCCGCCCTCTCCGGCCGCGAGCGCCAGGCCGCCTCCCGGCTGCTCCAGGCCCTCCGCCTCTTCGACGTCGATCCGGCGGCGGGCGCGCCGGCGGAGGCGGTGGCGCGGCTGCCGGCCTGGGCGCTCGAAGGCGGGGGCCGGGAGGGGGGGGCCGGGCGGCGCGGCAAGCGCCAGCGCGGCAAGCACCAGGTCGAAGAGCTGCGCGCCGGCCTCGCCGGCCTCCTCGAGGCGGCGCGGCGGGAGGGGATCGCGGGCTGGGGCGGCGGCGAGCTCCCGGAGCTGTCGGCGATCGTCCATGGCGGCCTGCCGCGCGGTCACTCGCTGGTCCTCGCCGAGCGCTCGGTGGCGGCCGACCACCCGCTCGTCGAGCTGCTCTCCGAGCGGCGGGCGGTGGCCCGGGTGGGCACCCTGGAGTCGGGGCGCGGCGGCGCCTGGGAGGGCCTCGACGACCTGGCCGGCGAGCTCGCGCGGCAGACCGGCGCCAGCATCTCACGCGACGCCCTGGCCGAGCTGGCGCGCCGCACCCTGCGGCAGGGGGGTGAGGCCAACCGCGGCGGCGGCCGCGGGGTGGACGCCGACTCGAGTGCCCGCCTGGCCGGCGAGTACCGCAAGCTCGCCAACCTGGCCGCCGCCGGCGAAATCGATCGCCGCCTAGTCGAGGAATCCGTCGAGGACCGCGGCGAGGAAGACGTCTGGCAGCTCCTGGACGCGGTGGCCGCCGGCCGCGGCCAGGAAGCGCTCGACCGCCTCCGCCGCCTGCTGGCGTCGGCGGAGGATCCGCAGGCGGCGCGGCTGTCGTTCTTCTCTCTCTTTGCCTCCTTCTGCCGCCATCTGACCGCCCTCCGCGGCATGATGCGGGTCGCCCGCGTGCCGGCAGGGGAAACCAACTACGGGCGCTTCAAGGACCGTCACGCCGCCGCCCTGCAGGCGGAGCTGGCGACCGGCGGCAAGAACCCGTTGGCCGGCCTCCATCCCTTCCGTCTGCACCGCGCCTACCTGGCCGCCTCGCGCCTCCCCGAGCCCTTCCTCGCCATCCTCCCCTCCGAGGTCCTGGAGACCGAGCTGCGCCTCAAGGGAGAGAGCGGAGAGGCCGACGCCGCCCTTGCCCAGCTCGTCGCCAAGGTCGCCACCGGCGGCCGCTGAGCGCCCGCCGGCCGCCGCCAAGAAATCAGCTCGCGACAGGGCTTTGGCGTTGGGTGGAGACGTCTTTCCCCGTGCTACCATCGGTCCATGCCGGCCAGTGAGGTGGAGAAGGAACCCTGCTCGCGGTGCGGGGGGCGGGGATGGGTCGTCAGCGCCGACGGCGGGGCGGGGACGGCGCGGCCCTGCTCCTGCCGCGCGGCGCAGGTGGTGCCCCGGCTGCTGGCGGCGGCCGGCGTCCCGGAACGGTACGGCCACTGCAAGATCGCCAACTTCCGCGTCGCCGACGACTCCGCGAGCGCCCGCGACCAGTTGATCCGGGCGCGCGACACGGCGCGCCTCTACGTCGACGACTTCCTGCAGCCCGAAGGCGGCTTCCGCGAGTCGGGCCTCCTCTTCATCGGCCCGCCGGGGATCGGCAAGACGCATCTCGCAGTGGCCATCCTCGTCGAGCTGATCGAGCAGAAACGGGTGCGCGGGCGGTTCGTCGAGTTCACCTCGCTCGTCCATCAGATCCAGTCGACGTTCGATCCCGGCTCGCCGGAGTCGAAGCGCGAGATCCTCGACCCCCTGACCGGCGCCGAGCTCCTGGTCCTGGACGAGCTGGGATCGCAGCAGCCGACGCCGTGGGTGCGCGACGTCCTCTACCTGATCGTCAACCAGCGCTACACGCGGCGGCTGCCGACGATCTTCACCACCAACTACCGCCTGCAGCCGCCGCCCGTCAAGGCGGTCGCCAGCCTCGACCGCGGCCGCGACGCCGAGCCGCCGATAGACGAGGCGAAGCTCCTCGCCCCGCGCATCTCGGCGATGCTCGTCAGCCGCCTCTACGAGATGGCGCAGCCGGTCGACATGAGCGCCGTCGGCGACCACCGCTTCTTCTACAAGAGCCACAAGGCGCGCACCCTGTGAGGCTCTCCGCCATCGACTGCCTGCGCCGCGGGTTCACCAGCCTGCGGGCGAACTGGGAGCTGGTGGTGGTCCGCTGGATCAGCGGTATGGTCCTGGCAGCCTTTCTGCTGCTGGGCCTGGTCTTTCCCCTCCTGATCCTGGGTGTCGACCTCTTCCGGGCGACGGAGGGGGATCCGGAGGATGCCCAGCGCCTGGCCGTGGATATCCTCTCCCGCCTGGGCGCGCTGACCCCCGCCCTGCTGTCTTCCCTGGTGGGGACTCTGGCCCTCTGGACGTTCGCCTGCGTCCTCTACTGCTGGGTCCAGGCGGGGATCTTCGGGGTGCTGGTCGCCGCCGACCGCCAGGCGCCGTCGGTCCTGCCGCCCGGGCGCGCCCTTCACGGCTGGTTCCGCACCTTCAACCGCAAGGACTTCTTCGGCTGGGGGGGCCGCTACCTGGGGCGCTTCTTCGGTCTCCTGAATCTCTTCGGCGCTCTGGCCCTGGGGCTCGCGCTCCTCGCCCTGGTGTGGATCGTCTTCATCATCGCCGGCGCCAAGCGGTGGGGCGGCGCCGCGTCGCTGGGGATCGGTTGCGGCGGC
>DATNKQ010000325.1:0-2190 GCA_035603315.1 Thermoanaerobaculia bacterium | reverse complement strand
TGGCGAGCTGCTCGGGCCTTCCCTCCTTCCAGCGGAAGCCGTGGTCGGAGGCCAGCAGGAGGACGGCCCCGGAGCGCGCGGCGATCCGCCGGTACTCCCCCAATAAGCGGTCGAGCTCGGCGAAGTAGGCGCGCGGCACGCCGCTGTAGCGCGCGAAGTCGGCGGCGGCGATGCTTGGCTGCCGCGGCGGCGCGTAGGGGGCGAAGACGTGGCCCACGGCGTCGCTCCCCTGGAAGTAGACGATGGCCAGGTCCGGCTGGTGGCGGCCGAGCCAGCCGGTGGCGAGGCGGTGATAGACGGCGGTCTCGACGAGGATGCGGCGCAGGGCCGAGGCCGGCTGCGCGTAGGGGTCGCGCGCCGAGAGGAGGCGGCGGTACGCGGCCTCATCGAGCCAGGGGAGGTAGGCGCGGAGGGCCTGCCAGTCGACCCGGTTCTCGGCCGCCGTCAGGCCGGCGCGCGCCCAACCCTCCTCGGCCGGCGGATAGACGGCGCCGGGCGGCGGCGCGGTCTCGCCGTACTGGAAGGAGAAGAGGCGGTCGGAGACCAGGAGACCGGCGACCGGCTCGGCCGGCCAGGTCGCCCACAGGCCCAGCACCGCGACCGTGCGGCCCGCCGATGACGCCATGGTCCAGATCGCCGGCGCCCGCCGCTCGGCGCTGGTGATCGGCTCGCGCGCGCCGGTCTGCGGGTTGAAGCGGGTGAAGTCGAGGATGCCGTGATCGAGCGGCCCCACGCCGGTCATCATGGTGGTCCAGACGAGGGGGGAGAGCGGCGGGTGGATCGTCGTCAGGATCCCCGAGCGCCCCTCGCGGATCAGAGAGGCCAGGTTGGGCATCTGGCCGGCGGCCAGGTAGTCGTCGAGGAGCTGCCAGTCGGCGCCGTCCCAGCCGACGAAGAGGACGGGCCGGCGCGCCAGCGGCGCGGGACCCCGCGGGCGCAGGAGAAAGAAACCCGCCGCGGCGAGGACGAGGAGGCCGGCGGCGAGGAGCGCGAGGAGGGGAGCGCGGCGGCGGATGGGCATCGGGCTCGCGGCGTACAGTAACAAAATGCGGCGGGCTGTCGATTTCGCGCCGGCCCGTTCGACTAGAGGACGGACCAACTCGAAAGGAGCGAAAGACCATGGAATACCTGCTGCTGATCTACAACCGCGAGAGCGACTGGGCCGCCCTGACCGAAGAGGCGCGCGGCGCCCTGTACAAGGAGTACTACGAGTTCACCGAGGGCATCCGCAAGAGCGGTCACTACAAGGGCGGCAATCCGCTGCAGCCGGTGGCGACGGCCACCACCGTCAAGGTGCGCGACGGCAAGACGATGACGACCGACGGCCCCTTCGCCGAGACCCGCGAGCAGCTCGGCGGCTACTACCTGATCGACGCCGCCAACCTCGACGAGGCGATCGGCATCGGCGCGCGCATTCCCAGCTCGCGCATGGGCGCCATCGAAGTGCGGCCGATCCAGAAGATGTAGGGGCCGCCCACCGTGGATTATGCTGAGGCTCCCCTCCCGGCGCTCCCGCGAGCGCTTTCTCAGGGAGATCGGGAGGGGACGCTTCTCATGACCCTCGAACCCGAAGACTCGACCGCTGCGGCGATCTCTCCGATCCCTCCGACCCCTCCACCTCCTGCCAGTGCCGACCACGCGCGGAGGGAGATCGAGTGGGTCTTCCTGGCCGAGCGCCAGCGCGCCCTGGCGACCCTCATCCGGCTCTTGGGCGGCGACTTCGACCTCGCGGAGGATTCCCTCCAGGAGGCTTTCGCCGCCGCCCTGGCCGCCTGGCCGGAATCCGGGCTGCCGGGCAACCCCCGCGCCTGGCTGGTGACCACGGCGCGCCACAAGGGGCTCGACCGCCTGCGGCGCCGCTCGCGGTTCGAGGAGAAGCGGCGCGAGCTCGCCTGGAGCGTGCCGCGCTTCGAGCCGCCGGACGTCGCCTGGCTCGAGGGCGGCTACGACGGCGAGCTGGGGGACGACCGGCTGCGGCTCATCTTCACCTGCTGCCACCCGGCCCTCGCCGCCGAGGCGCAGGTGGCGCTCACCCTCCGTACCCTCTGCGGCCTCGGCACCGAGGAGATCGCCCGCGCCTTCCTGGTGCCGGTGCCGACGCTCGCCCAGCGGCTGGTGCGCGCCAAGCAGAAGATCCGCGACGCCGGCATCCCCTATCGGGTGCCGCCGCCGGAGCTCCTGGCGGAGCGG
>DATNKQ010000319.1:0-15419 GCA_035603315.1 Thermoanaerobaculia bacterium | reverse complement strand
AGCTCCACCTCCGAGACGCCGTAGGAGTCGAGCCGCCAGTACTTCTGGACGTGGCCGTAGGCGGAGGGGGAGTCCCAAGCGTTGCGGCTGCCCGGCGAGTCGTTGGCGTTGAAGAGCGAGACGCTGTAGCGCAGGAAGGAGCCGCGGTCGTGGCCGAGGACTTCCACTCCGCGCTGGTTCGATCCCAGGCTGAAGACGCCGGCGACGTCCTGGTCTCCGGCGGGATGGTAACCGTAGATGAGATAGGGATTGGTGAGGTTGATCGACCGGTGCGCCGAGACCGGCAGATCGACCTCGTGCTTGCCGACGCGGATGTTGAGCCAGTCGGAATCCGCCAGCGGGCGGGTGAAGTAGACCCAATAGGACTCGAGCGACACCGCCCCGTCGCTGGCGAAGCCGGTGGGCACGACGAGGTAGGAGACGTTCTGGTTCAGGTTGCCGCCCACGAGCAGGTCCATGGCGCCGTCGGCGATGCCGCCGGTCGTCAGCGTCTTCTTCCCCTGGTCGGTCTCCTGGCCGGTGACCGTGTTGTACGCGTAGTGCGGCGTGATGCGGATCGCCACCGGCCAGAAGGCGAAGGGGTTCTCCGTCGGCACGTCCTTGCCCAGCCGCAGCTGGTAGCCGTTGTCGCGAAACGCCCGCCCGAAATCGTTGAGCACCGGCCAGGACTCGTGGCACGAGGTGCACCGCAGCCCGGTGCGCCGCGCGAAGGCGGGGAAGCCGTGGGCCGGCGCGCTCGCCAGGACGACCAGAATGCACAGTCCCGCCGCCGAGAGAAGCCCTTCACGAACCGTCTTCATCTCTTTACCTCCAGTTGGCCGACAAGGCCGGATCTGCCTCAGGTAACGCTGTTTAGGGACGTTAGAACCAATGTCCAAAGCTTGTCAAGAGGCATCTTGCTATAAGGTGTGCCATCGACCGGGGCAGGGCACCCCCTGGCGCGTTGCGTCGGGAGGGACGATTGCCGGACGACCGGCGCCGCGGAATGACTCCCCGAGGTCCCGTAGCGCTACCGACGGCGGGGAATGATTACCGGCGCTTCGGTAGCGCTACCGGAGGGCGGGAATGATTACCGAGGGCCCGGTAGTGTTACCGGACGCCCAGTAACGTTACCGGAGGTCCGGAAGTGTTACCGGAGCCCCGGGAAGATTACCGGAGCGCCGGTAGCGTTACCGGAAGCCTGGGAACGTTACCGGGCCGCCGGGTGGCCTTATAAAGGCTCTGGCGCCCGCTGGAGGGGACGTTCCCGCTGAAGGGCGAGGCAGTTGGGCCGCGCACCGCGACTGGCACCTCCAAGTACTTCATCGCCTGCGGTAGAGTAGTGAAACCCATGGTGACCTCGACCCCTTCCCATTCTCCGGCCACGGAAGCGGACCTGGACTTCCTGCCCGAGCAGGTGATGGGGCAGATCATCGGCGGCGAGCTCGTCGTCCACCCGCGGCCGGGCGCGCCGCACACCGAGGCCGCCTCCATGCTCGGCGCCCTGCTCATCCAGGCCTTCGGCCGCGGCAACGGCGGGCCGGGAGGGTGGGTCATCCTCCACGAGCCCGATATCCGTTTCGGCCGCGACCTCCTGGTTCCCGACCTCGCCGGCTGGCGGCGGGAGCGCTTCGTTTCGCCCGAGAAGGGTCCCTACGTCGTGACGCCCGACTGGACCTGCGAGCTCCTCTCCCCCTCCTCGGTGCGGGACGACCGGGTTCGCAAGCTGCCGATCTACGCCCGCCACGGGGTCGGCCACGCCTGGATACTCGACCCCGACCTCCGCACCTTCGAGGTTCTCCGCCTGCATCAGGGGGCCTGGCTGATCGTCGGCCTCCACGAGAGTGCCGACCGCGTGCGCGCCGAGCCCTTCGAGGCCATCGAGCTCGATCTCACCCTCCTCTGGAGAGAGGCCCCGGCCGGTCGGAGGCCGCCAGCGGCCGACACCATCTCCGAGCCCGCCGCCGAGTACAACCCCGGCGGATAGGTCCGCTCTCCAATCGCCGGCGCCTCTCGGCATGGAAGAAGATCAAGCTGGGGATTCGCGTGACTCGATCTGGCGCACCGCTTTCTCAAAGTCCTCCACCGGCTGCAGGTGATCGAGCGCTTCGACGACGCGGTCGAGGTCCAGAGACACGTACTCGTGGATGACGACGTTGCGGAATCCAGGTAGCCGCTCCAGCTCGCGGACGACCGCTTCCGGCAGTTCGGGATAGGCAGTCAGGCCTCGAACCGATTCCGTGTAGTTCTCGAAGCGGATGCCGCGCCGAGAGCACAGCTCTCCGGCCAAATCGATGACCAACTGGCAGATGGTGAGGAGGGAAAAAAGGACATCGTTGTGAAGCGAGAGGTCGCGACGGAGAGCCTCTGCCCCGGTCACCCGAGGCCGCAGCTCGCGCAGGTGTCGGAGATGCCGCGAGAGCTCGGTCAGCCGCTCCACGAGGAACGTCATCGCGCCAGCGCTTCGAGCTTGAGCTTCCGCATGCGCTGGAGCCAGGGCTCGAGGTCGGCAGCCTGAAGCTGGACGTCGCGGATGTAGGCGTGGTCGGCGGCAGGGTCGCCGAGGTACACACGTATCCCGTCCCAGATGATCTTGCGCCCGAAGAGAGGCGGAGCATCGTTGAGGATGACGACGTCGACCTCGTTCGTCCCCACGATTGCCGATAGCTCGCTGCCCAGCCGCACCCGCACCTCGAAGCGGTCGCGGCGCGTCGGGTGCCGATCCCAGACAAGGAGGACGCCCAGGTCCACGTCGCTCTCGCGATGCTCCCTGCCTTCGGCATGGCTGCCGAAAAAATAGACCGACGCCACGCCGAGGTCAGGCCGCTCGGCGAAGAATTCCTTCAGCCCCTCGATCTTCGCTTCGTCCATGGCGCGGCGATCTCCCCGATGGTCATCCCGGCTGGGGCCGGCTGCCGGGTTTTTCCGGCGTTCCTCCGGCTTGGCAGAGGGGGCACTCGGCGGCGGCGTGGGCGGGGAGGTCGATCTTCAGCAGCGAGTGGAAGGGGATGTCGAAGGGGTTGCGGCCTTCCGTGCGATCGATGATCGCGCCGATGGCGACGACGCGGGCCCCGCGGCCGGTGGCGAGGGCCGCCGTCTCCAAGGTCGAGCGGCCCGTCGTCACCACGTCCTCGACGACCACCACCCGCTCCCCGGGGCGCAGGGTGAAGCCGCGGCGCAGGCCCATCTCCTCGCCCTTCCTCTCGGTGAAGCGGAAGGGGACCCCGAGGGCGGCCGCCACCTCGTGGCCGATGATGACGCCACCTAAGGCCGGAGAGAGGACCGAGTCGGGATGGAAGGCGCGCAGCTCCTCGGCGACCGCCCGCCCCACCCAGCGGGCGCGCACCGGGTCCTCGAGCAGCAGGGCGCACTGCACGTAGGCGGAGGAGTGGAGGCCCGAGGAGAGCAGGAAATGGCCGCGCCGGAGGGCGCCGCTCTCCGCCAGCAGCCGCTCGGTCCGCTCCGCTGTCTCGGCCGGAGCCACCTCAGACATCCGTTCCCTCGCGGCGGATCTCGTACTGGTCGAGCTTCTTGTAGAGGTTGCTCCGCGGCGTGTCGATGGCCTGCGCCGTCTGCGTCACGTTCCAGTTGTTCTCCTCGAGCTTGTGGAGGAGGAAGAGGCGCTCGGAGAGGTCGCGGAACTCGCGCAGCGTCTTGACCGCGAGGATGGCGGACGACACCTCGGGGCGCGCGCCGCCGGTCGCCGCGATGACGTCGTCGCGGCTGATGGCGTCGCCGGGCGCCAGGATGAGGAGGCGCTCGACGAGGTTCTTGAGCTCGCGGACGTTGCCCTTCCAGGGCAGGGCCTGGAGGTGCGCCAGGGCGTCGGCCGTGAACTCCTTCGGACGGTAGTTGTTCTCGTCGGCGTAGCGGCGGACCATGTGATCGACGAGGACGGGGATGTCCTCCAGGTGCTCGCGCAGGGCCGGCGTGTGGACGGGGATGACGTTCAGGCGGTAGAAGAGGTCCTCGCGGAAGCGGCCCGCAGCAATCTCCTCGGGGAGGTTGCGGTGGGTGGCAGCCACCACCCGCACGTCGACCCGCACCGTGCGCTCCACCCCCACCGGCTCGACCTCGCCGTTCTGCAGCACGCGCAGCACCTTGGCCTGGGTGCGGGCGGACATGTCGCCGATCTCGTCCAGGAAGATGGTGCCGCCGTCGGCGGCCACGAACTTGCCGGTCTGGCGGCGGACGGCGCCGGTGAAGCTCCCCTTCTCGTGGCCGAAGAGCTCGGACTCGATGAGCTCCTCGGGGATGGCGGCGCAGTTGACCTGCACGATGGGGCGGTCGCGCCGCGCCGAGAGGCGGTGGATGTCGCGCGCCGCCAGCTCCTTGCCGGTGCCGCTCTCGCCGGTGACGAGGACGGTGGCCATGGTGGGAGCCGCCTTCTCGATCGTCTCGCGCAGCCGCCTCATCGCCGGCGCCGCGCCGATCAGCGCTTCCGGCTCCGGCCGCAGGGTCCGGTTCTCCGACTGCAGGCGGAAGCTCTCGGTGGCGTTGCGGAGCGACAAGAGCACGCGCTCGCGCTGCAAGGGCTTCTCGAAGAAATCGTAGGCGCCGCGGCGGGTCGCCTCGACGGCGGTGCCGACGTCGGCGTGGCCGCTGATCATCAGCACCGGCATCTCGTAGCCGCGCTCGCGGAAGGCCCGCAGGAGCTCGAGGCCGTCCATCTCCGGCATCTTGATGTCTAGGAGGACGGCGTCCGGCAGGCGGTCGGCGACCTTGGCCAGCGCCTGCGCCCCGCCCGCCGCCTCCTCCACCCGGTAGCCCTCGTACTCGAGGATCATGCGCAGGCTCTCGCGGATGGCGGCCTCGTCGTCGACGATGAGCACGGAGGCGCGGAAGCTGTCGCTGTTCTTGGCCATAGGGCTCTCCGACGTCGGCGAGTCTAGCAAGAAAAAAGCCGGTCTCCGGAGAGACCGGCCTCTCGGGTTGGTGCGGCGGCCCGCTGCGGCCGCGCCACCGTTACGGCACCCGGACGACGGCGAAGAAGGGCTGCGGCCGATCTCCTTGCCGGCTGGCGCGGAGGGCGTAGAAGCGCAGGAAGCTGCCCGCCTTGGCACCGCGCACGGCCTTCTCGAAGTCGTTCACGTTGTTGACGGCCTGGCCGTTGACCTCGCTGATGACGTCGCCCGGGCGCACCCGCTCGTCGTAGAGGGGGCTGGTGGGCGCCACGTTGGTGATGACGACGCCCTGGACGCTGCCCGGCAGGCCGTGCCCGGACCGCATCTCGGAGGAGAGGTCCTCGTACTGGACGCCGAGCCAGTCGATACCGCTCTCGCGGCTGGGCTCGCGGTTCTCCGCCTGCGCCGTCTGCGTCGGACGCTCGCTCAGCTTGACCTTGCGGTCGATGGTGCGGCCGTCGCGCAGGATGGCCAGGGTGACGCTGGCGTTGGGGCCCTTGGCCGAGATGTAGTTGATGAGGTCGCGCGTCGTCTTCACCTTGCGGCCGTCGACCTGGGTGATGATGTCGCCGTGCTTGACCCCCGCCTGACCGGCCGGAGTGTTGTCCTCGACCGAGCCCACCAGGGCGCCGTCGGTCGTGGAGAGACCGAAGGCCTGGGCGGTCTGGTAGTCCAGGTTCTGGATCTGGATGCCCAGGTAGCCGCGGCTGACCTTGCCGCGCTCGCGGAGCTGCGGCAGGATGTCCTTCAAGGTGTTGACCGGCACGGCGAAGCCGATGTTCTCGGCCCCCCAATTGATGGCGGTGGCGATCGCCACCACCTGACCCTGGAGGTTGATCAGCGGGCCGCCGGAGTTGCCGAAGTTGATGGCGGCGTCGGTCTGGATGAAGTTCTCGAACGAGATGTCGCTGATGCCCAGCGCGCGGCCCTTGGCGCTCACCACGCCGGTGGTGACCGTCTTGTCGAGGTTCAGCGGATTGCCGACGACCATCACCCAGTCGCCCACCCGGATGGCGTCGCTGTCGCCCAGCTCCAGGTAGCGGAGCTGGTGGCCGGCGTCGATCTTCAGGAGCGCGATGTCGGTCGCCGGATCGGTGCCCTTGACCTGCGCCGTGTAGTCGCGGTCGCCCAGGTGCACCTTGACGGTCGACGCCCCCTCGATCACGTGGTAGTTGGTGACCACCAGGCCGTCGGAGCTGATGACGAAGCCGCTCCCGCCGGCGTCGGACCGGAAGTCCTCGGGCTGCTGACCGCCGCGGCCCGGGCCCCCCTGCCCGTCTCCCCCGCGGCCGCGGGGGCCGAAGAAGAACTCGAAGGGATCCTGACCCTGGCCTTGGCCCTGACCGCCCTGGCCGGGGCCGCCGCGGCGGCCCGAGGGGCCGCGGCCCTGTCCCTTTTCAATGGTCGCGGCCTGGATCGACACCACTGCCGGATCGACGGCCTCGGCGAGATCGGCAAAGCTCGGCAGCCCGCGCGTGGTGGCGGCGGTGCTGGCGCTGGCGAGCTGGGTAGCGGAAAGCGTCGTCTGGGGGGCGGTGGTCCCGGGGGTCGTCAGCTGGAGGCCTCCCGCGAGGACCATGCCGAAGACGACCGCCCCGACGACGAGCAGAGAGGTTGCCAGTTGGCGGCTACGGTTGTTCATGAGTTGGTTCTTTCTCCTTTCGAAATCTCTCGCACGAAGTACGGTAAGCAATCGTCTTGCCATGAAATTCCCGCCAGGAAAGGACGGTTGTAGAGGACGGATCGCGCCAGATTGGCACCCAGATCCTCCGTTCGCTGTCGCTCGCTTGAACTGGCGTCCACGATCGACTACAATCACTCTGGCCAGCTAGCCCTGACCGGGAAGGAAGTGGGCGTCGTGCCCACTTTTTTTGTTTGGGCCGGCTTCGGGGATCCTTGAAATGAGCGAAGGCAAGGGACTCAAGGGCTCGAGCGGCGGCGGCAGGGTCGTCGACCCCGCGCTGGCTGCGGAGTTCGAAGCCATCGCCGAAGCGGCCGGTTGCGAGCTGGTGCAGGCCGAGCTCAAAGGCGATGTCCTGCGGCTCTTCCTGGATCGCGAGGGGGGGGTTTCCCTGGGGGACTGCGAGCACGTCGCGAAGCAGGTCTCGGCCCTCCTCGACGTGGTGGACTTCGGCAAGAGCCGGTACGTCCTCGAGGTGAGCTCCCCCGGCCTCGACCGCCAGCTCTACCGGCCGCGCGACTACGAGCGGTTCGTGGGCCGGCGGGTCAGGGTGACCTTCGAGACGATCGCCGGCGACGGTCACGGCGCGCGCAAGCGGACAGTGGTTGGCCGGCTGGCCGAGTTCCTGCCCGGGGAAGCGACCGGCGAGGACGGGATGGTCACGGTGATCGACGACAAGGCAGGCGAGACGCATCGCATCGGGTACAACGACATCCGGCTGGCTCGGTTGGAGATCGAGCTCTAGAGCCGCAAAGGAAAAGGGAACATGCCTCAGGCACAAAAGGCACAGACGGCCGAGCTGAACGTCAACGAGCTCCTGCGCCAGGTGGCGCGCGAGAAGGACATCGACCTCGAGCGCTGGATCCTGGCGATCGAGGACGCCATGGCGTCGGCGGCCAAGAAGCACCACAAGATCAAGGAGCCGGTGCGCGCCACTCTCGATCGCGAGAGCGGCAAGTTCAACGCCTTCATCGTCAAGAAGGTGGTCGCCGAGGTCGAGGACCCGCTCGCCGAGTGGACCGTCGAGGAGGCGCAGGACCACAAGGCCGACGCCCAGGTCGGCGACGAGGTCCACCTCCCCATCTCCTCGGAGGGCCTGGGGCGGATCGCCGCGCAGTCGGCCAAGCAGGTGCTCTACCAGCGCGTCCGCGAGGCCGAGCGCGAGAACATCTACAACGAGTACATCGACCGCGTGGGCGAGGTCCTGAACGGCACCGTCAAGCGCTTCGAGCGCGGCGACATCATCGTCGACCTCGGGCGCACCGAGGCGGTGGTGCCGCGCGGCGAGCAGGCCCGCCACGAGCGCTACAGCCAGGGCGAGCGCATCCGCGCCGTCATCGTCGAGGTGCACAAGCAGCCCAAGGGCCCGCAGATCGTCCTCTCGCGCACCGATCCCCGCCTCCTGGTCAAGCTCTTCGAGACCGAGGTGCCGGAGATCTACGACGGCACGGTGGTCATCAAGGCGGCAGTCCGCGCCCCCGGCGAGCGCGCCAAGGTGGCGGTCTACAGCCGCGAACGCGACGTCGACCCGGTGGGCGCCTGCGTCGGCATGAAGGGCTCGCGCGTGCAGTCGATCATCCGCGAGCTGCGCGGCGAGAAGATCGACATCATCGAGCACAGCGACGACCTCGTGACCTTCGCCCAAAGCGCCCTGGCGCCGGCGAAGATCACCCGCGTGTCGGTCACCCATCAGGGCGAAGTGCCGCACCTGGACGTGATCGTCGAGGACGAGCAGCTCTCGCTCGCCATCGGCAAGCGCGGCCAGAACGTGCGCCTGGCCTCGGAGCTGATCGGCGCCCGCATCGACATCAAGAGCGAGAGCGACGTCAAGGACGAGGTCGCCGACGCGCTGGCGCGCATGCTCCAGACGGCGATGGGTCCGGCGGCACAGGTCGAGCTCGACCTCACGGCGGCGCCCGGCATCTCTCCCGAGGCGGCCGCGCGGCTCAAGGAGGCCGGCCTCGGCACCCTCGAAGCCCTGGCGGCGGCCGACGCCGTGGCCGCCATCGCCGAGAAGGGGGACCTGGCGCTCGACGCGGCGGAAGGCCTCGTGGCCTGGGCGCGGGAGCAGGCCGCGGAGCGCGAGCGGGCGGTCGCCGCCGAGATCGGCGCCGGCATGGCCTTCCGTCCACCGGAGTCGACGTCGTCGATGGGCGACGAGGACTTCCTGGCCGCCCTATCGAAGGCGTTCCAGGAGAGCGAGGCGCAGCGGGCGAGCGTGGCGAAGGTCGAGGGCGAGGAGGCCGGCCCCGGCGCTCCGGCTGCCCCGGCCGAAGCGACGGACTCGGCCGGCGTGGTCGCCGCGCCGGGGCCGACGGAGGAGCCCGAGCAGTAGGCCGGCAACGGCCGCGGGCAACAGGATCTTCCGTCGCAGTCGCGCGGGAGCGGCAGAGGGTGAGACGTAGGCAAAGGAGTCGCTAAAGGATATGGGAAAGATTCGGGTCCAGGACTTAGCGAGGATGATGCAGATCTCCAACCAGGATCTGGTCTTCAAGCTGAAGTCGATCGGCGTGCGGGTCGAGGGCGACGACGCCAACATCGACACCGACATCGTCCAGGCCATCCTGGCGGGGAAGAAGCTCCCCCACCCCCGGGAGGTCATCCTGCGCGACGCGCCCGAGCAGCCGGGGTCGGCCGCGGCCGCCCGGCGGCGCGTCTTGCCGCAGCGTCCGGCCGTCAACCCGCTGCGCCCGGGCCGGCCGCGGACGCTCATCCAGAAGATCGAGCCGCGCATCCAGAGCATGCCGGTGAGCGAGCGCCCCGCGGCGGCCCCGGCCGCCTCGGCCGCGCACCCGGAGCCGGCGCACGCCGCCGGGGCCGTGCCGCGGCACGAGGCCGCGGCGGGCGCCGAGGCCCATGCCGTCCCGTCCTACGCACCTCCCGCATCCTCCGCGCGGCCGGGCCAAGCCGTGAGCGGCGCCGGATCGACCGCTGCCCGCACCGCCCGCCCTGCCATCGGCGCGCCTCCCAGCCCCGGCGCCGCCGACTTGAAGCGTCGCCCCGAGCGGGTCGAACGGCCTGAGGTCAAGAAGCCCAAGCACGGCAAGAAGGCGGGGCCGCGGGCCACCGTCGAAGAGGACTTGACCGACTTCAAGGGCGCGGTCAAGGACCTCGAGGTCGAGGACGAGGAGGTCCTGGCGAGCCGGCGCGGGCGCCGCGCCCAGCGCAAGGAGGAGGAGGAGAAGGGCAAGGAGGACGGCGGCAAGCTGCTGACTTTCAAGAAGGCGCCGCCCTCGGGGCCGGTGATGATCACCGAGGGGATGACGCTGCGCGACTTCTCCGAGAAGCTCGGCGTCAAGTCGCGCGACCTCATCAAGGCCCTGGTCGCCCGCGGCATCATGGCCAACATCAACCACGTGCTGCCGATCGAGCTGGCGCAGGAGCTGGCGCGGGACCTGGGCGTCGAGACCATGGTCGTCTCCTTCGAGGAGGAGGTGCAGCTGCGCGAGGGGCAGAAGGGGTCGCCGGAGCCGGAGGCCGCCGCCAAGGCGCGGGCGCCGCGCGGGCCGGTGGTCACCATCATGGGCCACGTCGACCACGGCAAGACGTCGCTCCTGGACGCCATCCGCTCCTCGAAGGTCACGGAGAGCGAGTTCGGCGGCATCACCCAACACATCGGCGCCTACCAGGTCGAGGTCAACGGCAAGCAGATCGTCTTCGTCGACACCCCTGGCCACGAGGCCTTCACCATGATGCGGGCGCGCGGCGCCAAGGTGACCGACATCGTCGTGCTGGTGGTGGCGGCCGACGACGGCGTCATGCCGCAGACCATCGAGGCGATCGACCACGCGCGCGCCGCCAAGGTCCCCATCGTGGTGGCGATCAACAAGATGGACAAGTCGAACGCCAACCCCGACCGGGTGAAGAAGGAGCTCTCGGACCGCGGCCTGACCCCCGAGGACTGGGGCGGCGACACGGTGACGGTGCCGATCTCGGCGCTCAAGAAGGAGGGGATCTCCGATCTCCTGGAGATGATCCTCCTGACCGCCGACATCCTGGAGCTCAAGGCCAACCCCGAGCTGGCGGCCCAGGGCGTCGTCCTGGAGGCGAGGAAAGAGGTCGGCCGCGGCATCATCGCCACCGTCCTGGTGCAGAACGGGACCTTGAAGGTCGGCGACCTCTTCGTCACCGGCGCCACCTGGGGCCGGGTGCGCTCGATGAGCGACGACCTCGGGCGGCGCACCAAGGAGGCGGCGCCGGCGACGCCGGTCGAGGTCACCGGCTTCAACGACGTCCCCGATGCCGGCGACCTCTTGCAGGTGGTGGCCGACGAGGCCCAGGCGCGCACCATCGCCGAGTTCCGCGCCGACGAGGCGCGGCAGCGCGACCTCATCCCCACCCAGGGCCGCATGTCGCTCGAGCAGCTCTTCGGCCGCATCCAGGACGGCGAGGTCAAGGAGCTGCCGGTGGTCTTGAAGGCCGATGTCCAGGGTTCCGTCGAGGTGCTGCGCGACGCCCTTCCCAAGGTCAACACCGACAAGGTGAGGGTGAACGTCATCCACTCCGGCGTCGGGGCGATCTCCACCAACGACGTGCTCCTGGCCTCCGCCTCGAAGGCGATCGTCGTCGGCTTCAACGTGCGGCCGGAGAAGACGGCCGTCGAGCTGGCGGAGAAGGAAGAGGTCGACATCCGGCTGCACACCGTCATCTACGAGCTCATCGACGAGCTCAAGCTGGCGATGACCGGCCTCCTCTCCCCCACCTACCGCGAGGTCTCCGCGGGCCGGGCCGAGGTGCGCGACACCTTCAAGGTCCCCAAGGTGGGGACGGTCGCCGGCTGCCACGTCATCGAGGGGGTCATCCCCCGCACCGCGGGCGTGCGCCTGCTGCGCGACAACCGGGTCATCTACGAGGGGAAGATCGCCTCGCTGCGCCGCTTCAAGGACGACGTCTCCGAGGTGCGCATGGGCTTCGACTGCGGCATCGGCCTCGACCGCTTCCAGGACGTCAAGCCGGGCGACACCATCGAAGCCTACGTGCGGGAAGAGGTGGCGGCGGTCCTCTAGAGGCGACGCCGGAGCCGTCCGGCGCCGGTCGCGGAGACCCGCGCCGAGCGTCTTGACGTCCGGGGCGCCCCTCCCCAACGGACGGGGCGCCACGTTGCATCAAGCCTGCAAGGAAACGCCGCCGCCATGCCGATGACCGTCGGGATCTCCAGCTTCGAGCTGCACCTGCCCTCCTGCCGCAGCCTCAAGGACAAGCGGCGGGTGGTCAAGTCGCTCGTCGACCGCATCCACCGGCGCTACCGGGTGTCGGTCGCCGAGACCGACTTCCACGACCTCCTGCAGCGGGCGGAGATCTCGCTCGCCGCGGTGGCCAACGGCGAGGGCGAGATCGCCCGCATGATGGACGAGCTGCGGGGGCTGGTCGACGGCGTCGACGAGGCCTACCTCACCCGCTGGGAGCCGCAGATCCTCGAGGGCGTACGATGAGCCGCCGCACCGACCGCGTGGCGGACCTCATCCGCGCCGAGCTCTCGGACCTGCTGCTACGGTCCGTCCACGATCCGCGGATCCGCCTGGTGTCGATCACCGGCGTCGACGTCTCGCCGGACCTGAAGCGGGCGGTGGTCAGGGTCTCGGCCCTGGGCGAGGACGACAGCCGCCAGCAGACCGTCGAAGCGCTCCGGCACGCGCGGGGTTTCCTGCGCTCGGAGCTCGCCAACCGGCTGCGCACGCGGGTCACCCCCGAGCTCGTCTTCGAGCTCGACCGCGGCGCCGAGCACAGCCAGAAGATCTCAGACCTCTTGGAGAGCCTACATGGCAGCGACGAAAGCTCCTGAAGACCTGGTGCGGAAAATCCGCTCGGGCAACCGGTTCCTGCTCACCAGCCACGTCAGCCCCGACGGCGACGCCATCGGCTCCGAGCTCGGCTTGGCCCGCGTCCTCCGCCTCCTGGGCAAGGGCGCGGTGGTGTGGAACCGCGACGAGACGCCCTCGCTCTACCGGCCGCTGCCGGGCAGCGAACGCATCCACACCGGCGCCGAGCCGCCGGCCGGCTTCCCCGAGAAGTTCGACGGCATCATCGTCCTCGAGTGCCCGAGCCCCGACCGCACCGGCATCGAGGAGCACCTGCCGGCGCTGCCCATCGCCAACATCGACCATCACTTGGGCAACCAGCACTACGGCGCCGTCAACTGGGTCGACTCGGCGGCGCCGGCGGTGGGCGAGATGGTCTATCGCCTCGCCCAGACCCTCAAGGTGACGCTCGAGCCCGAGACCGCCAGCGCCCTCTACCTCACCCTGGTCACCGACACCGGCGGCTTCCGCTACTCGAACGCGACCCCCGCCGCCTTCGAGGCGGCGGCGGCCCTGGTGCGCGACGGGGCGCACCCCGAGCAGGTCTCGCAGTGGCTCTACGAGAGCCAGCCGGTGGCCGTCCTCCGCCTCCTCTGCGCCATGCTCCAGACCCTGGCGCTCGACCACGGCGGCAGGATCGCTTCCACCCGTCTCACCCTCGAGATGTTCGCCGAGGCCGGCGCCGCCGCCGGCGACTCCGAGGGGCTGATCGACTATCCGCGCTCGATCGCCGGGGTCGATGCCGCCGCCTTGGTCCGCGAGCGCGAGGACGGCTCGCAGAAGGTTTCGCTGCGCAGCCGCGGCGAGGTCGACGTCGAGAAGATCGCCCGCCGGCACGGCGGCGGCGGGCACCGCAACGCCGCCGGCTTCGCCTTGGACGGCGACGGCGAGGCGGTCCGCCGGCAGGTCGTCCTAGAGCTGGCGGCAGGCCTGGGCTCATGAAGGACGGCCTGCTGCTGATCGACAAGGAGCCCGGCTGCACCTCGCACGACGTGGTGCAGCGGGTGCGCCGCCTCTTGAAGCAGAAGAAGATCGGGCACTGCGGCACCCTGGACCCCGAGGCGACCGGCCTCCTGCTCCTCACCCTGGGCAACGCCACCCGCCTGACCCGCTTCCTCATCCGCGCGCCCAAGGTCTACGTGGGCGTCATCCGCTTCGGGACGGCCACCGACACCTACGACGCCGTCGGGCAGGTGACCGCCGAGGCGCCGCCCGCGGCCGTCGCCGCCCTCTTCTTGGACGAGGTAGCCGCCGCCATGCAGCGCTTCCTGGGGGTCCTCGAGCAGCAGCCGCCCCCCTACTCGGCGAAGAAGGTCAACGGCGTCAAGTTCTACGAGCTGGCGCGCCGCGGCGAAGAGGTGCCGCAGGACACCAAGGAGGTGACCGTCTACGAGTTCGCGCCGGTGGGCGAGCTCGAGGACGGGAGCGTGCGCTTCCGCCTGGGCTGCTCCTCGGGCACCTACGCGCGGACCCTGGCGCACGACCTGGGCCGGGCGCTCGGCGTGGGAGCGCACCTCTGCGAGCTGCGGCGCCTGAAGATCGGCCCCTTCGAGGTCGCCTCCGCCGCCACCCTGCCGCTCCTGGGCGAGCGCCAGGAGGCGGGAGAGGGAGCGGGCGACGCCTGGATCCCCTTCGACCAGATCCCCCTGCCGTTCGGCGAGGTCACCGCCGACCCGCAACAAGAGCAGCGGATCAGCCACGGGCAGACCGTCCTCGTGCGCGAGCTGGAGGGCGAGGAGGGGGACTGGGTCAAGCTGCTCAACCGCCGCCGCGAGTTCATCGCCGTCGGCACCGTCGTCGAGCGCATCGGCAGCGCCGGGGTGGGGATCGTCCAGCCGAAGGTGGTTTTCCGTTGAGGAAGGGCCTGGGGACAGCTGTGTTACAATTCTTCGCGCTCTCGATCGGAGCAAGCGGAGCGCAATGAAGGAGGAGTCTGCCTTGCAGAGCAAAGAAGCGAAAGAGAAGATCGTCAGCGACTACCGGACGCACGAGCGCGATACCGGGTCGCCGGAGGTGCAGGTGGCGCTCCTGACGCACCGCATCACCGAGCTGACGGGGCATTTCAAGACGCACATCAAGGATCACCACAGCCGCCGGGGCCTGCTGAAGCTGGTCGGCCGCCGCCGGCGTCTGCTCGATTACCTGAAGGGGCAGGACCTGGAGCGCTATCGCACGACGATCGAGCGCCTCGGCATCCGCAAGTAGTCCCACCCCCAAAGGCAGGACCGTCCCCCGCCGCCCTGGAACGATCGCGGACCTCCGAGCGAAGTCCGGGATCGGTGCAGCAGGGTCGCGGGAACTGTCCGGCTCCGGGTTTCCCGGCCGGCCGGACACCACATCGTAGACGAAAGAGAAAGAGAACCGACACCTATGAAGCAGACCAAAGAGATCCCCATCGGGGAGGGCAAGCTGATCCTCGAGACGGGCCACATGGCCAAGCAGGCCGACGGCTCCTGCACCGTGCGCTTCGGCGACACGGTCGTCCTCGCCACCGCCTGCATGGACGCCAAGCCGGGCATCGTCCGCGACTTCCTCCCCCTGACCGTCGACTACAAGGAGTACACCTACGCCGCGGGGCGCATCCCCGGCGGCTTCTTCAAGCGCGAGGGGCGCCCGACGGAGAAGGAGATCATCACCTCGCGGCTGATCGACCGGCCGCTGCGGCCCCTCTTCCCCGACGGCTACACCGCCGAGACGCAGATCATCGCCTTCGTGCTCTCCGCCGACGGCGAGAACGACCCCGACATCCTGGCCATCAACGGCGCCTCGACCGCCCTCGTGCTGTCCGAGATCCCGTTCTATCACCCGGTGGGCGCGGTGCGCGTCGGCCTCATCAACGGCCAGGTGGTGATGAACCCCTCCAACAGCCAGCGCGACGTCTCCGACCTCGACCTCGTGGTGGTCGGCACCGAGGAGGCGGTGGTGATGGTCGAGGCGGGCGCCAACCAGCTCGCCGAGGACTTGATCCTCGACTGCATATGGAAGGCGCACGAGGAGATCCAGAAGATCATCAAGGCGCAGCACGACCTCTACCGCGAAGGCGGCAAGCAGAAACCG
>DATNKQ010000311.1:0-25603 GCA_035603315.1 Thermoanaerobaculia bacterium | reverse complement strand
AACCGCAAGGCCATCGAGGAGGCGCGGGCGATGGGCGACCTGCGGGAGAACTTCGAGTACAAATCGGCCCGCCAGAGACACGAGTACCTGAACGCCCGGGCCTCGGCCTTGAACGCCGAGCTCTCCCGCGTGCGCCCCATCGAGATCGCCGGCAGCGACCTCTCGGAGGTCCGCATCGGCACCCGCGTCCACCTCCGGCCTGGGACGGGTCCGGAAGCCGGCAGCGCCGAGCGCCGGATCACCATCCTCGGCCCCTGGGAGAGCAAGCCCGAGGAGGACGTCATCTCCTACGAATCGGACCTCGCCAAGCAGCTTCTCGGCCAGGGGGTCGGCGCCGAGCTGACCCTGGCAAACAAACCCTGGCGGATCAGCTCGATCGAGCCCTACACCAGCTGATCCGCGCTACGCCCCGCGCCGCAGCTCCAGGGTCTCCTGCCGATAGCGCATGACGACGCGAGAGCCGTCGGCGAGCAGGTACCCCAGGTCCTGATAGCGGGCGAGTAGCGCCTTGCCGCGCGGGCTGGCGACATCGATGCGCGCTTCCGGCTGGTGGTCCTGCAGCCCCTCCTCCACCCACACGTCCTTGCGCTGGGCAAGGTTGGCGCCGCCGGTCGCCGCGCTCGTCGCCTCGTAGAGGAGGAAGTTCCACACGGCGTCGTCCTCTTGGCGGACGAAGGTGCGGCCGGCCACCTCGCTGGTGGTCTGCATGAGCACGAAATTGGGATCCGCCGCGGGCTCCTCGACGGGCCCGGGATAGCTGGCGAGCCCCGAGGGGAGGCCGCGGTGCTCGTTAGGATGGGCCCCTTGGAAGCTGGGCGTGCCGGTGGTGACGAGCACGCAGATGAGGCCCACGGCGAACACCACACCGGCGACGCCGCCGGCCTGCGACTGCAACGGCACCACCTTGAGGGCTTTTCCCAGCCGATCCCAGAGGCTGCCCCGCTCCGCCGCCAGGGCGACCTGCTGGCGCACCCGGGCGGCCAGCCACGGCGGCGGCAGGGGCCGGTCGACCCGGCCCAGGCCGTGGACGACGCGGCGGAACTGTTGGACGGTGGAACGGCAGGCCTCGCAGCTGTTCAGATGAGCTTCGATCGTGCGTGCCTCGGCCACCCCGACCTCGTGGTCGAGGTAGGCCGACAGCAGCTCGTTGTCTGGATGCTGGGCGAAAGGACGAATCCGATCGAGAACACGGATGTTGCGACTCATTGCGAACCCTCCAGAGAGGCCCGCAGCTGCTCCCGTCCGCGCGCGATCCGCGAGCGCACGGTGCCGATGCGGACTCCCAGAACTTCGGCGATCTCTTCGTAGGACAACCCTTCGAGGTCGCGCAGGACGACCGCCTCGCGGAAGCTCGCGGGCAACCGGGAGAGGCCGGCCGCCACCCGGCGCCCTTCGTCCGCGGCGACCGCCAGCTCCTCCGGCCCGCGGCCGGGGTCGGCGATCGTCACCGCTCCCCACTCCTCCTCCGTCGGCTCCTCCGCCAGGGGCTGAGTTGGCAGGTGGTGCCGGGCGAGGCAGCCCCGGCAGTGGTTGACGGCAATCCGGAAGATCCAGGTCTTGAGGCTCGAACGGCCTCGGAACTGCCCGATATAGCGAAAGACGCGCAGGAAGATCTCCTGCGTCAGGTCAGCGGCCTGCTCGCCGTCCCCGGACAGGCGGAAGGCGAGGTTGAAGACCATGTGGTCGAACCGGTGGTAGATCTCGTCGAAGGCCTGAGTATCGCCGTAGCGATGCCGCTCGACCAGATCGAGATCCAGGTCCCGTACGGCGGCGGTCGTGACCGTTGCTGCCTCCACCGGCCCCTCCCGGTTGCCCGTGTGCGCAACCTCTACCCTTACAGACACATCTTGACACGGAAAAGTTCCCGCGCCGGAGACGGGCGGCCAGTGGCTCAATTTGGCCTCGCTCCGCTCCTTCGGAGGCGCGCCGGAATCTACCTGCTCTTCGCGACCTGGACGGCGGGGACCTTGAGGCTCTGGCCGTAGTAGCCGAGGATGCCCTGGACGATCGCCTCGGAGACCCGCTGGCGGTAGGCGCGGGTCTGGATCAGCCGGCGGTCCTCCGGGTTGTTCAGGTTGCAGACCTCGAGCAGCATCTTGGCGGGCACGGTGTTGTAACGAAGGACGGCCGGCACCCACTCCTTCTGGTCGCGGATGATCTTCTCGCGCACCGGCTTGTCGGGATGGACTGCCAGGCCGCTGCCCTGGAAGGCGGCGACGATTTGCTTGGCGAGCGCGCGAGAGAGGCCCTCGCTCCGCACCCGCGCCTCCCAGGGGAAGGTCACCCGCGGGCTCTCCTGAACCTCCTTGCGCAGAGCGTAGACCGGCCCCTCCTTGCCGAAGCTCTCGTCGCGCATGCTGGCGGCGGGGATGTAGGCCATGGCGCCGCGCAGCGAGGGGTGGAGCGAATCGGCATGGATCGACAGGAAGATGACCTTCTCCGGGTCCGCCGCCGTCCCCGCCGATTGCAGGGTCCGCCGGTAGACGCTGTTGGCGAGATACCAGCGCAGGTGGACGCCGATCGTCGGGTCCTCGATCGGGTAGGGCGGGTCGGTGAGGACGGCGTGGCGGCGCGAGACTGGAAGGACATCCGAGTCGGGGATCTGGAACTCGTCGCCGTCGCGGGTCGTCGAGACCACCTGGGCGGCGGTCCGGCTCTCGAGCAGGCGCTTGGCGCGCAGCGCGATGTCGTAGACGTAGAGGCTCTCCCAGACCCCGCCCTGCGCGGCGCCGGCGTCCTTGCCACCGTGCCCGGCGTCGAGGATGACGGTGATGTCTTCGAGCCCCAGGGCGCGCACGTGGTTGCTGAAGCGGGCGCTGGCGCGCAGGCTGGCCTCGTACTCGGTGCGCAGCGGATGGCCCTCGGGCAGGAACTCCGGCTGCAGGAGGTCGAAGGGGATCTTGACCCGGTAGCCGACGGGGATCCCGGTGACGTCGGCGATGCCGCTGCGCCTGGCGATCTGCTCGGCCAGGGCGTTGACGTCCCGGGCGTGGATGCGGCCCGTGAAGCGGACGACGACGCTCGAGTAGAGCGCCTCGTGGGGCCGCAGACGATAGATGGCGTACTCGCCGTCGGGGTCCTTCCCGTAGTCGAGATGGAAGCTCCCCTCGGCGGCGGGGATCGAGCCGCGGAACGCCGGCAGCAGCAGCTCCGCCGGGATCGACACCGCGGCGCCTTTCGGCAGGTCGTCGTCCTTCACCTCGTTGTACTCGCGGATGGCGCGGAAGTTCTCGCCGTTGCCGGTGAACCAGAGCGCGAGGTGCCACAGGCTCTCGCGCGCGAGCGGGCCGACACCGCGCACCTGGTGGCGCCAGCCGTCCGCCTGCGGCCGATCGCCGGGGAAGAGGGCGTGGGATACCTGGAGCTGCCGCTCCGGCGACAGCATGACGTAAGGAACGTGATAGCGGACGCCGGTCTTCAGCTCCTTCCGGCCGCCGTTCGCCTCGATGAGCTGGGGCACCAGCCGCGAGTCGCCGGTCAGGCGATGGGTGAAGGCAAGCATCCCCTCGCCATTCCTCGGCGTCGCTTCGAGGAAGATCTCCTGCTCGTCATTCAGGATGGCGAGGAGGCCGTCGCCCGGCTCGCCGACCGCGGAGCGCAGGCCCTCGGCGCGGACCGGCGGGGTAGCAGCGAGAGCCGAGAGAAGAAGAGCGGCGAGCGCTGCCCCCGGCTTTCTCACGCGTCCGCAGCCGCCGCGGAGAGAGTGGTGAGACGGGGCGCCACCTGCCAGCCGACCTCGCGCTCGAAGGCGCGGGCGGCGGCGAGCAGGGTACGCTCGCCGAAGGGGCGCGCCATCAGCTGCAGCGAGAGCGGCAGGCCCCGTTCGTCGGCTCCTGAGGGGACCGCCACCGCGGGCAGCCCGGTGAGGCTCGCCGGGGTGGTGTAGATGTCGTTCAGGTACATGGCGAGCGGGTCGTCGACCTTCTCGCCGAGGCGGAAGGCGGCGCCGGGTGCCGTGGGGGTGACCAGAAGGTCGGCCGCCCGGAACGCCGTGTCGAGCTCCTCCCGCATGCGCTCGAGGACGGCGCGGGCGCGCCCGTAGTAGGCGTCGTAGTAGCCGGAGGAGAGGGCGAAGGTACCGAGCATGATCCGCCGCTTCACCTCGGCGCCGAAGCCCTCGCTGCGGCTGGCGAAATAGAGGTCCGCGAGGCTCGCCGCCCCGGGTGCCCGCCGGCCGTAGCGGATGCCGTCGAAGCGGGCAAGGTTGGCGGAGGCCTCCGAGGTGGCGACGACGTAGTAGATGGCGATCGCCGCCGGCAGGCTGGCGACCGACACCTCTACCACCTCGGCGCCCGCCCGCGCCAGCAGGTCGAGAGATCGGCGCAGGTTCTCCCGCCCGGCGGGCGGCAGCCCGGCGCTGTCGATCTCCCGGATCACCCCCACCTTCAGACCCTGGATCCCCTCCTCAATCCTGCCCAGGTAGTCGTCGACCGGCTGCGCCGAGCAGGTCGAGTCCTCGGGGTCGGCGCCGGCCATCACCTGCAGTCCCAGAGCCGCATCCCGCACCGTCCGCGTGAGGGGGCCGATCTGGTCGGTCGAGGAGGCGAAGGCGATGAGGCCGTAGCGTGAGACCCGGCCGTAGGTGGGCTTCAGGCCGACGACGCCGCAGAGCGCGGCGGGCTGGCGGATCGAGCCGCCGGTATCCGAGCCGATCCCCAGGGGGACGCTGCCGGCCGCCACCGCGGCGGCGGGGCCGCCGCTAGAGCCGCCGGGAACGGCGGCCAGATCCCACGGGTTGTGGGTCGCCTGGAAGGCCGAGTTCTCGCACGACGACCCCATGGCGAACTCGTCCATGTTGGCCCGGCCGAGGATCACGGCGCCGGCCGTCAGGAGGCGCGCCACCGCCGTCGCCGTGTAGGGCGCCAGATAACCGCGGAGGATCCGCGACCCGCAGGTCGCCGCGAAGCCCGTGACGTTGAGGTTGTCCTTCAAGGCGACCGGCACGCCGGCGAGCGGCCCGACGTCCTCGCCGGCGGCGATCCGGCGGTCGATCTCCGCCGCCCGCTCGCGCGCCCTCTCGTCGTAGACTGCCAGGTAGGCCGCGATGAGCGGCTCGACGGCGGCCGTGCGGGCCAGGGCCGCCTCCGCCACCTCGACGGCCGAGATCTCGCGCGAGCGCACCCGGCGTGCCGTCTCCTCGGCAGAGAGCTCCCAGAGCTCAGGCATCCTCGGACCCCTTGACCTCGGGCACCACCAGGAAGCCGTCCAGGGCCGCCGGCGCGTTGGTGAGGAACTCCTCGCGCGGCAAGCAGGGGCGGACGCGATCCTCGGCATCGTGCCCAGGTTCCGCCGGCGGCCCCGCCGTCCCGCTCCCCCCACTCTGAACGGCGGGCTCGTACTGCCGGAGCTGGTCGATGTAGTCGACGATCTTACCCAGCTGGCCGGTGAAGCGCGCCTCCTCTTCCGGCGTCAGACGGAGCCGCGCCAAGATCGCGATCTTTCTGACCTCGTCAGTAGTTAGCGCCATGTTCTTAAAGCGAAAGTTTAGCTCTCGGAGCGGGTGCAAAGCAAACGCTGTGCCGGGGAGGAATTCAAATACGGTAGCGTAGGTGTGTTCCTATGTCGCCTCCCGATCCCCACCGCGCGTTCCAGGTCCTTCTCCACCGGCCCGAGGTCCGCGCCCTCCTGGCCGCCGCGGGCCCCACTCCCTGCCACCTCGTGGGGGGTGCCCTCCGCGACCTCGTCCTCGGCCTCCCCTTCCACGACGTCGACGCGGTGGTGGCGGGCCGGGGCGGCGAGATCGCCGGCCTCCTGGCGGCCAGCCTGCCCGCCCGGCTGGTGCTCCTAGGGGGAAAGGAGTTCGCCGCCTTCCGACTGGTCGGCGCGGAGCTCGTGCTGGATCTCTGGGATCGCGGAGAGGCATCGCTCGCGGCGGACCTCGCGCGCCGCGACTTCACCGTCAACTCCATCGCCTGGGAGCCGGGGAGCGGTGCGATCACCGATCCCCACGGCGGCCTCACCGACCTCACCCGGCGCGTCCTCCGGGCCACCACTCCGGAGAGCTTCGCCGGCGACCCGCTGCGCGTCCTCCGCCTTCCCCGGCTCGCCGTTCAGCTCCCCGGCTTCGCCGCCGAGCCGGCCACCCTGGGCCTGGCGCGGCGGACTGCCGGCCGCCTCTCCGAGGTGGCGGCGGAGCGGGTGCGCGACGAGCTGACGATCCTCCTCGGCCAACCCGAAGCGCACCGCGGCATCGCGCTCCTGGCGGCCCTCGACCTCTACCCCGGCCTCTGGCTCGGCCGGCCGGGAGAGCCGGGATCGCCGGCGGCGGCCGCGGGTGCCGTACGTGAAATGGAGGCGCTGCCCGGCTGCCGGCAGTGGCTGCGGGAGGCGGCGGACGATCTTGCAGTGACCTGGACGGCCGACGAGCGGACGGCTCGGCTCGCCATCCTCTGCGCCAATCTGGCGGCTGGCGGCAGCGATCCCGCCTCCGCCCTCACCCGCTCCCGGGACGCCGGATATCTCACCCGGGCGGCGGCGACCGACGTCGCCCGCCTGCTGGCCGAGCCGGACCTGCCAGGGGACGAAGCCGGCCGGCGGCGCTTCCTCCATCGCCTAGGGTCTCTGTGGGCCACGGCGGCCTGCTTCTTGGGAGCGCAGGCCGTGGCGCAGGGCCGCGAAGTGGCCTGGCGGCGAGCGCTGGCGGATCTGGTCGCGCTTGCCGCCGGCGAAGGGCCGGCCCTGTTCGAGCCGCCGCGTCTGCTCACCGGCGAGGACGTTCAGGAGCTGCTGGCGATCCCTCCTGGACCGGAGGTCGGCAAGGCGCTCGCCGCCCTCGAGGACGCGCAGGTCGAGGGAACGGTGCGCTCGCGGGATGAGGCGGTCGAGCTGGTGAAGGGGATGAAAGGACGCTAGCGCTTCAGCGGAAGATTCCCGTCTTCTTGTCCTTCTCCTTGTCGCCGGGCTCGCCCAAGATGCGTTGGTTGAGCTCCTTGATGCGCTCCATCAGCTTGTCGATCTTCTCCTGCGCCTCCTGCCGCAGGCGGGAGTAGTCGCCGCGCACTTTGTCTCGCTCCTGGGCGAGCTCGTTCAAGCGCGCGCCGCCCTCCTCGATCTGCAGGTCGCGGGCGTGAATTTCGCCCTGGAGGGCGGCGATCTCCTCCTCCTTCTCGCGCAGGCGGAGCTTCACCTTCTCCTCCTGCTCCTCGTACAGCCGGCGGAACTGCTGGAGCTCGACGATCTCCGAAAAGTCGGATGTGACGGGGCTCAATTCTCCTCCTCGCTCCTCGATTGAGGGGAACATCTTGCGGAGCTTCAGGGACAGGTCCTCGGGGTCGCTCGACTGGCGCATGGCCTCGGCGTAGGAGATGGTGCCGTGGACGAGGAGCGCCAGGAGCGACTGGTTCATCGTCTGCATGCGGTAGTAGCCGACGGAGGACTCCAGCTCCTCGTGGAGCTGGCTGATCTCGCCGGCCTCGATCATCTTGGCGATCTTGGGCGAGTTCTTGAGCACCTCGAGCGCCGCCACCAGGCCCTGGCCGTCCTGGCGCTCGACCAGCTTCATCGAGACGACGCCCTTGAGTACCTGCGCGAGCTGCGCCCGCACCTGGACCTGCTGGTTGGAGGGAAAAGTGTCGAGGATGCGATCGACGGTCTGCGTCGAGCTGTTGGTGTGCAGGGTCGAGAAGACCAGGTGGCCCGTCTCGGCGGCGGTGATGACGGTCGCCACCGTCTCAGGATCGCGCATCTCGCCCACCATGATGACGTCGGGATCCTGCCGCATGGCGTTCTTGATCGCCTCGGCGAAGCTGATGGTATCGGTCCCCACTTCGCGCTGGGAGATCGAGGCGATGTCGTCGCTGAAGAGGAACTCCATGGGGTCCTCGACGGTGATGATGTGCACCGGACGGCGCTGGGCGATGTGCTGGATGAGGCCCGCCAGTGTCGTCGATTTGCCGCTGCCGGTGGGGCCGGTGACGAGGACCAGGCCCATCGGCACGTCGCAGAAATCGAGCAGCACTTGCGGCAGCTCGAGAGATTCGATGCTCTTGATGTTGTACGGGATGCGGCGGAAGGAGGCGGCGAGAGTCCCGCGCTGCATATAGATGTTGCCGCGGAAACGGGCCAGCCCGCGCACGCCGTAGCCGATGTCCACGGCCATGCGCTCGTCCAACCGCGCCTTCTGCTGCGGCGTCAGGATCTTCAGGATCATCTCGGAGATCTGATCCGGCATCAGCGGCGCCGCTTCGACGGGGATCAGGCGGCCAGTGATCCGCAGCAGGGGCGGGCGAGTCGGCTTCAGATGAAGATCCGAAGCCTGTTTGTCCGTCATCAGCTTCAAGAGGCTGTCGAGTTCCATGGCGCGTGAACAAAGCTAGTTTACAGCAGAGGGCGCTGTACGAAGAACAAAGGAGGGGAAAGGCCGTGGACCCCAGCCGGGGCCTACCCCGCCGGCGGCCCCCAAGGCCCGGGGCTCTCGTCGCCGCTTTCGCCGCCTAGTACTTCCGCATGAGGCCGACGACGACTCCCTGGACGCGGACATCCTTGGCGGCGACCCGGATCGGTTTCATGTTGGCGTTGGCGGGCTGCAGGCGAACCGTTTCCCCCTCCGGGAAGAAGCGCTTGAGGGTGGCGTCGTCGCCGATCAAGGCGACCACCATCTCCCCCGGCTCGGCGCGCTCCCGCCGCAGGACGATGACGTAATCGCCGTCGTAGATCCCCTCCTCCACCATCGACTCGCCGACCACGCGCAGCACGTAGTGATCGCTCCCCTTGCCGGTCAGCAGGTGGCCGGGCACCGACAGCCGCTCGTTGGTCGACACGGCCTCGATCGGCCGGCCGGCGGCGATGCGGCCGAAGAAGGGCAGCTCGCGATCGCCGCCGCCGCCGCCGGGGATGGCGCGGATCAGCTCGATGCCGCGCTTCTGGTTCCAGTCCCGTCGCACGAAGCCCTTCTCCTGCAGCAGCTTCAGGTGCTTGTACACGGTGCCGTACGAGGAGTACCCGAACCGCGCGCAGATTTCGCGGTGGGTGGGAGCGATGCCATGCTCCTTGGTGTACTCGTCCAGATACTCAAGGATCGCCTTCTGGGTCTCGGTGAGATAGATTGCTTTAGCCATAGTGGCGTAAGTATGCGGTAACACAGCGTAAAGTTCAAGCCCCCGGCCGCCGGCTCCGTCTTGCGGGCACCCTGCATTCATCCGATCGCTTCGCCTTGACACCCGTCGAAGGGGGTCCTTAGACTGCCGAAGGGCCGCTCAAGGCCCCATCGCCTCCCGTCCAATGACCGCGACACCCGACCTGCGATTCGAACGACACACGCTCGACAACGGTCTGCGCGTGGTGCTGCACCGCGACGCTCGCCTCCCCCTGGTGGCGATCAACCTCTGGTACCACGTCGGCTCGAAGAACGAGCGTCCGGGCAGGACGGGCTTCGCGCATCTCTTCGAGCACATGCTCTTCCAGGGCAGCGAGCACGTTCCCACCCACGCTCACTTCCGCTACATCCAGCAGATCGGCGGAGTCGCCAACGGCTCGACCTGGTTCGACCGCACCAACTACTACGAGACCTTGCCTGCCCACCACCTCGACCTCGGGCTCTGGCTGGAGTCCGACCGCATGGGCTTCCTGCTGCCGGCGATCACCGAGCAGAATCTCGAGAACCAGCGCTTCGTGGTGATGAACGAGCGCCGGCAGCGGGTGGACAACCAGCCCTACGGGCGGGCCAGCGAGCGCCTCCACGAGCTGGTCTACCCGCCGGGCCATCCCTACCATTGGCCGGTCATCGGCTACATGGGGGACATCGCCGCCGCCACCCTGGAGGACGTGCGCAGCTTCTTCGCCACCTACTACACACCCAACAACGCGGTGCTCACCCTGGCCGGAGACTTCGAGCCCGGCCGCGCCCTCTCCCACATCGAGATGTTTTTCGGCGACATCCCGAGCGGCCCACCGGTGCCAGCGGTCGCGGCGCCGCTCGCGTCGCTGGGCGGCGAGCGCCGGGACGAGCTGCTGGAGGACGTACGGCTCCCCCGCCTCTACTTCGGCTTCCGGGCGCCGGCCTATGGCGAGCGCCTGTGGTACGCCGCCGACCTCCTCGCCACCGTACTGGCGGGAGCGAAGTCGAGCCTCCTCTACCGCGACCTCGTCTACGACCGCCAGATCGCCCAGGACGTCGGTGCCTACGTCGACCCGACGGAGGCGGCCGGCACGTTCGTGGTCATCGCCACCGCGCGGCCGGGGGTCGAGGTCGAGGCGGTCGAAGCGGTGATCCTCGAGCACCTCGAACGAGCCGCCACCAGCCTGCTGGATCCCGCCGAGCTGGAGCGGGCGCGCAACAAAGTCCTGACCGACTACTACGGCGGCCTCCAGAAGCTCGACCACCGGGCCGATCTCTTCTCGCAGTTCACCACCTACTTCGACGACCCCGGGGGCTGCGAGCGGTCGGCCGACATCTACCGCCAGGTCAGTGCCTCGGAGATCCAGGACTACGCCGCCGCCTTCCTGGCTCCCGACGAGCGGGCGCGGGTGGCAGTGCTTCCGCGGAGAGCCGCTTGATCGATCGCTCGCGGCCACCGCGGCCGGGAGAGCTGCGGCCGTTCCGCTTCCCTCCTTTCCTTCATCATCGGCTGGCCAACGGCCTGGAGGTCTACGCGGCACGGCTGGGGGACGTGCCGCTGATCAGCCTCGAGCTGGTGGCGCCCGCCGGCGGCGAGCACGACCCGCCGGGACAGTCCGGCTTGGCGACCCTGACGGCCGCGCTTCTCGACGAGGGGACGGTCCGGCGGAGCGCCATGGACATCGCCCGCGACGTCGAGCGTCTGGGCGGCTATCTCACCACCGGCGCCGACTGGGACGTCGGCTACCTCGCCACCGGCCTGCTCTCTTACCACCGCCGCGCCGGCGTCGACCTGCTGGCCGAGGTGGCCACTTCCCCCACCTTTCCCGCCGCGGAGGTCGAGCGGCTGCGCCGCCAGCGGCTGACCGAGATCCAGCGGCGCACCTACGACCCGGCGAGTCTCGCCGACGACCGCGTATCGGCGACCGTCTTCGCGGGCACCGTGTACGTCAACTCGCTCCTGGGCACCGAAGAGAGCGTCGCCGCCATTGCGCGGGCCGACGTCCTGGCCTTCTACCGGCGCCATTTCTCGATCACCGGTTCGACGTTGATCGCGGTCGGCGACCTCGATCCGGAAGATCTGGTGGCGGAGGTCGAAGCCACCTTCGGCGGCGAGGCCGCCTCGCGGTCGCCCGCCTCGCCCGACATCCGCCCCGCCCGTCTCACGGGGATCTCCCTGCACGTCGTCGACCGCCCGGGAGCGGCGCAGACCGAGCTCCGTCTGGCGCACCCCGGGGTGCCGCGGAAACATCCCGACTACACGCCGCTGACGGTGATGAACACCCTCTTGGGCGGCCAGTTCACCAGCCGCATCAACCTCAACCTGCGCGAACGGCACGGGTACACCTACGGCGCCTCCTCGCGCTTCGTCGGCCGCCTGGGGCCGGGCCCCTTCCTCGTCAGCGCCGCCGTGGCCACGGAGTCGACCGGCGACGCGGTGCGCGAGGTCCTGGCGGAGCTCGCCCGCATCCGCGAAGAGCCGGTCACCGCCGCCGAGCTCGACGATACCCGCAACTACCTCATGGGCGTCTTTCCCTACACCGTGCAGACGATCACCGACCTGGCGAAGCGGCTGGAGACGCTGGCGGTCTACGACCTGCCGGACGACTACTTTGACGGTTACGTGGCGCGGCTCGCCGAGGTCACCTCCGAGCAGATTCAGGAGGTGGCCCAGAGGCACGTCGATCCAGAGCACATCGCAGTGGTGGCCGTAGGCCCTGCCGAGGTCCTGGAGCCGCAGCTCGCGAAGCTCGGAGGAGCGATCCAGGTCTGGTCCCGCCCGGCCCCCGTGCCCGCCCCGGCCGCCGTGTAGCTCGCCTACTCGAGATTGGCCGAGAGGGTGCCGTCCTCGGTGAGATTGATGCTGAGCCGCCGCTGGGAGCCGCCCGGGAAGTTTCCCGACAGGGAGTAGACCAGCGCCTTCCTGCCGTCGGGCGTCAGGTAGATCCGCAGGGTCGCCGCCCCGGCAGGGACGGTGAGAACCTGCTCCACCGTGCCCTTGCCCGGCTTGCGCGGCCGGAAGAGACCCCCCTTCTCGGAGAAGTCGAAAGGATCTTGCATGATTTGCTTATCGCCCAGGTAGATGGTGAGGACTCCGGTCGAGAGAGCGGTATAGAGGTGAACCTGGAGCTTGGCGTCGGCGGGCGTCGGCGCGGCGGCGGCAACGGGCGCGGTAGCGGGCTGGGGTGCCGGCGACGGACGGGCGGGCGGCAGCTCCTGTGCGCTGGGCAGGGGTAGTCGGCGCGGGTTGGCGGGGCGCGGCGCCGGCCGCTCCTCCTTCTGGGCTTCTGCCTTCTCCGCGTCCGCCAGGACTCCCTGCGCCTCGGCATTCGTCGGATCGAGGGCCAGCGCTGCTTCCGCCGCCGCGGCCGCCGCCGGGTAGCGGCGGCCGGCCAGCGCCTGGCGCGCCTCTCCCAGCTTCGCCTCGACGTCCCGGCGCCAGGCTTCCAGCCGCGCCTGCTCAGCCTGACGTGCAGCCTCCTCCCTCTGTTTGCGCAGCCCCGGCAGCTCGGGCGCCACCGTGGCGCCGACAGCCGCGGCGCGGCCGGGTGGACCGACCTGACCCGTTCCGGCAGGCTGGCGCCACTCGATGACCAGTGCGGCGAGGGTCAGCACGAGAAGAGCGATCCCGGCCGTCACCCCGGCGACCGTCGCCAAGCGGTGCCAGGCGACGCGAGGCGCGGGCGCGGCGGGCGCCGGAGTCATCGGAGTCAATGGAGTCAGCGGAGGCAACGAAGTCAGCGGCGTCAGGGGAATAGGGTCCGATAGCGGGACGGGCGTAGCCTCGGCGACGGCCGCCGCCGGTGCGGACGCCAAGGCCTGGGAGGGGATCGCCCCCACGTCGACGGCCGACAGCGCCGAAGGCAGCGGCGGAGGCGCCGGCAGCAATGGCGCTCTCGACTCCGATACCGCCGCTGCCGCAGGCGCTGTGCTCGACGGAGTCGCCGCGCGGCGCCCGAAGCGGAGGAAACGGCCCCATCCGCCGCCCTGCGTCTTCGGCGGAGGCGCCTGCGCAGGCGGCGGGGTGAGCACCACAGCGGTCCCCGAGAGGCTCTGCGTCTCGTTGAGCGACTCTCTCGCCGCGCGGTCTGCCACCAGGCGGTTGAGGTCACTCGCCATCTCGCGGGCGTGTTGATAGCGCTTCTCGGGCTCCTTCTGCAGCGCGTGGGAGAGGATGGCGTTGAGCCCGGCCGGCAGATCCGCTACGTAAGTCTCGGGGGGGGTGAAGTGGTCGTAGACGATGCGATGAGAGACGACCGTCAGATTCTCACCCTGGAACGGCTTGCGGCGGGTGAGAATCTCGTAGAGCACCACCCCGAGCGAGAAGAGGTCGGCGCGGTGATCGATCTCCCGGCCGAGGATCTGCTCCGGAGCCATGTAGTTGGGCGTGCCCAAGAGCTGGCCTTCCTGCGTGAGGTTCGAGCTGTCCAGCCGGGCGATCCCGAAGTCAGTGATCTTGACCTGGTTGTCGGCCGTGATGATGATATTGGCCGGCTTGACGTCGCGATGGATGACCCCCCGGGAGTGGGCGTAGTCGAGCGCGTCCGCCACCTGGTCGATCACTCCGGCCACGAACGCCAGGTCGAGAGGCGCCTCGCGCTGGAGCAGGAGCTTCAGGTTGGTCCCCCGCACGTACTCCATAGCGATGAACGCCAGCCCGTCGTCCCCCTCCTCGACGACGTCGTGGACGGTGACGATGGCCGGATGCGAGAGGATGCCGGCACTCTGCGCCTCGCGCATGAAGCGGGCGCGGAACTGCTCCAGCTCCTGGTCCTTGACCGAATAGCCGATGCGGAAGGTCTTCAAGGCGACAAGGCGCCCGATCAACGGGTCCCGGGCCAGATAGACGACACCCATCGCCCCCTTTCCCAGCTCGTCCACGATCTCGTAGCGGCCGAGCTTGGTCGGGGTCTTCAAGGGAGTCACGGGCATCGTCGCGACCTGTCTCTGATGAGGACGCGATTCTAGGCTCGCGGGACGCCAGAGTCAAACCCTCGGGCGAGGTTTAAAGATAGAGCGTTCTGCCGTTTAGGCGCGACTCTCCGGAGGGTCGCCGGAGAGCCCTGTGGTATATTTGCGACCCTTGATTTTGGCCCACGAGGAGGTTCGCGCCGATGCAGGTTGACAGCCCTGAAAAGATCCGCAACGTGGCGGTTGCAGGCCACAACGACACCGGCAAAACGACGCTCGTGAGCGCGCTCCTCTACGCCGGCGGGATCAGCACGCGGATGAACCGGGTCGAGGACGGCAACACGGTGACCGACTTCGACCACGAGGAGATCGAGCGCGGGATCTCGATCGGGGTCGCCGCCTGCTTCGTGCCCTGGCGCGGCAACAAGGTGAATCTCATCGACTGCCCTGGCTACGGCATCTTCCTGACCGAGACGAAGCAGGGGATGCGGGCCGCCGACGCCGTCCTGCTTTGCGTCAGTGCCGTGGCCGGCGTCGAGGTCAATACGACCCAGGTGTGGAACTTCGCCGCCGAGATCGAGCTGCCGATTATGGTCCACCTGTCGAAGATGGACCGCGAGCGGGCCGACTTCGGACGCGCCGTCGGCTCCCTGCAGAAGAGCTTCGGCCGCACCATCCTTCCCATCCACCTGCCCATCGGCAGCGAAGCGGGATTCACCGGCCTCGTCGACCTGGTGCAGAACCGCGCCTACCGCTACACCCGAGATGGCAACGGCAAGGCGGAGCCGACCGACATCCCGTCCGAGGTCGCGGCGGAAGCCGCGGCGCTGCGCGCCCAGCTGGTCGAGGCGGTCGCCGAGACCGACGACCTGTTGATGGAAGGCTTCTTCGAGCAGGGCACCCTCTCCCAAACCGATCTCGAGAGCGGCCTCAAGCAGGCAGTGCGGCGGCGCCAGCTCTTCCCACTGGTGCTGGGCGCCGAGGGGCACGGCATCGGACCTTCTGCCCTTCTGGACGCCGTGGTCGACCTCCTCCCCTCCCCCGCCGCTCGCACGGGCTTCCCCGCTGTCAACTTGGGCGGTGACGCCCTCGAGCTGGCGGCCGACCCGGCGGCGCCGGTCGCCGCCCTGGTCTGGAAGACCCTCTCCGACCCCTTCAGCGGCAAGATCTCGCTCCTGCGCGTGGTGTCGGGGACCCTGCGCTCTGACACCTCGGCCTACAACCCGCGCGCCGAGGAGACCGAGCGGCTCGGCCATCTGATGACGCTGCAAGGCAAGACCGGCACCAACGTGCCCCAGATCATCGCCGGCGACATCGGCGGCGTCGCCAAGCTCAAGTTCACGGCCAGTGGCGACACCCTCTGCGCCAAGGAGCGGCCGCTGCGCATCGCTTGGATCACGGTGCCCGAGCCCGCCATGTCCTTCGCCGTCGAGCCCAAGTCCAAGGGGGACGAGGAGAAGATCGGCGAAGCGCTGACGCGGCTCATGGACGAGGATCTGACGCTCAAGGCGGGCCGCGACGCCGACACCCACGATCACCTCCTCTCCGGCACCGGCCAGCTCCACATCGAGATCGCCGTCGCCAAGCTGAAGCACCGCTCCCACGTCGAGGTCATCCTCCACCCTCCCAAGGTCCCTTACCGCGAGACCATCGCCAAGGCCGCCGACGGCCATGGCCGGCACAAGAAACAGAGCGGCGGCCGCGGCCAGTTCGCGGACTGCAAGATCAAGATGGAGCCGCTGCCGCGCGGCGAGGACTTCAAGTTCGCCGACGAGATCTTCGGCGGCGCCATCCCGCACAACTTCCGCCCGGCGGTCGAGAAAGGTATCCAGGAGGCGCGGCGGCGCGGCTACCTCGCCGGCTATCCCGTCGTCGACTTCAAGGTGCGCTTGCTCGACGGCCAGTACCACGACGTCGACTCCTCCGAGCTGGCGTTCAAGATCGCCGGCTCGCTGGCCTTCAAGGACGCCATGGCGAAGGCCGGACCGACCCTCCTCGAGCCCATCATGAAGGTCGAGATCACCACCAACGACGAGTTCATGGGCGACATCATGGGCGACCTCTCGCAGCGGCGCGGCCGGCCGCAGGGGATGGAGCCGGTCAACGGCGCCCAGGTCATCCGCGCCACCGTGCCCATGGCGGAGATGCTCAACTACGCCCCCGCGCTGCGCTCGATGACCCAGGGGCGGTCGAGCTTCCACATGGAGTTCTCCCACTACGAGGAGGTCCCGCGGCCGGTGCAGGAGAAGATCATCGCCGAGTCGCAGAAGAATCGCGGCGAGCAGGAAGCCTAGCCCTACTGGAGGTCCAGACACCTTGATATCAGCGACACAGCTCCGCGCCGGGATGTGCATTCTCTTCGAGAAGGACATCTGCCGGATCATGAACGTGCAGCACGTCACTCCGGGGAACTGGCGCGGCTTCGTGCAGGCCCGCATGCGCAGCCTGAAGAGCGGCAACAGCTTCGAGCATCGCTTCGGCTCGACCGAGAAGGTCGAGCGGGCGATCCTCGAGACCCACCCGATGGAGTACCTCTATTCCGACTCCTCGGGAAACCATTTCATGAACCAGGAGAACTTCGAGCAGATCACCATGGACGCCGACGCGCTGGGCAACTCCATGCTCTACCTGCTGCCCAACACGGTGATCTCGGTCGACTTCTACGAGAACCAGCCGGTCGGTGTCGAGCTCCCCAATACGGTCACGCTCGAGGTGGTCGACACCGACCCCGTGATGAAGGGCGCCACCGCCAGCGCCTCTTACAAGCCGGCCAAGCTGGAGACCGGCCTGGTCGTCAACGTCCCCCCCTTCGTCGAGGTCGGCAACCGGGTGGTCGTCGACACCCGCGAGGACAAGTACCTCTCCCGGGCCTGATCCGGCCCCGGCGGCGGCAGCCCTGCCGCCCGCGATAGAATCGCCGTGTGACGCCGGATCACATCGTCCTGGGGGTGACCTGGTACGTGGTCTTCCTCTTCTCGACCACCCTGCACGAGGCGGCGCATGCCTTCGTCGCCCACAAGCTGGGGGATTCGACCGCCTACCAGGGCGGCCAGGTGAGCCTGAACCCGATTCCCCACATCCGGCGCGAGCCGGTGGGGACGGTGATCGTCCCCCTCGTCTCCTTCGCCATCTCCGGCTGGATGATCGGCTGGGCGAGCGCACCCTACGACCCCTTCTGGGCCAGCCGCCATCACCGGCGCGCGGCCCTCATGGCGCTCGCCGGCCCGGCCGCGAATCTCGTACTGGTGCTGGCCGCGGCGCTCGCCATTCGCGCCGGGATGTCAGCCGGCGCCTTCTACCCGCCGCCGAGCATCTCGTTCAGCCAGGTGACGGCCGCCCGGGGGGAGGCCACCGCGCTCGTCGCTCCCCTGAGCATCCTCTTTACGCTCAACCTGATCCTCTTCGTCTTCAACCTCTTTCCGCTGCCGCCGCTCGACGGCAGCTCGGTGCTGCCGATCTTCATGCAGCCGGCTACCGCCGAGCGCTACCGCGCCTTCCTCCACCAGCCGATGTTCTCGCTCCTCGGCATGGTGCTGGCCTGGAACCTCTTCGGACCGGTCTTCCGGCCCGTCCACACCCTGGCCCTGAACCTGCTCTATCCCGGGGTGGGCTACCAATGAGGCGGGCGGGCGGCGTTGCGGCCGTCCTCATCCTGGGCGCCCTCGCGCTCGGCGCGGGGCCGGCGCCCGATCCGCCTCTCCTCCTCGCCGGCGCCCGGCTGCTCGATCCGCAAGGCGAGCGCCTGCTCGACGGCGCCGAGGTGCTCGTCGAGAGAGGGAAGATCGCGGCCATCGGACCGGCCGGCACGCTCCACCTGCCCGCCGGCGGAGAGCGGCTCGATCTCGCCGGGCTTACCCTGATCCCCGGCCTGATCGAGCTCCATAGCCACCTCCTCCTCCATCCCTACGACGAGACGCCGTGGGACGATCAGGTGCTGAAGGAGCCGCTGGAGCTCCGAACGATCCGCGGGGTAGTGGCGGCGCGCGCCACCCTGGAGGCAGGCTTCACCACGATCCGCGACCTGGGGACTGAAGGGGCGGGTTTCGCCGACGTCGCCCTTCGCGACGCCGTCGCAAAGCGCTTGATCCCCGGTCCGAGGATCTTCGCCGCCACCCGGGCCCTGGTCGCCAGCGGATCGTACGGACCGGCCGGCTTCGACCCGCGATGGGAAATGCCGAAGGGCGCCCAGGTCGTCGACGGCGCCGACGCCATGCGCCGCGCGGTGCGCGAGCAGATCGCCGCCGGGGCCGACTGGATCAAGGTCTACGCCGACTACCGGCGCCGGCCCGGAGACCCTTCGACCCCCACGTTTTCCCAGGACGAGCTCGATGCCGCCGTCCAGGAGGCCGCGAGCGCCGGCCTGCCGGTCGCCGCCCACGCCAACACCCCGGAGGGAATCCGCCGGGCGGTCACGGCTGGGGTACGGACGATCGAGCACGGCAGCGGCGCCACGGACGAGCTCTTCGCCTTGATGAAGAAGAAAGGGACGGTCCTCTGTCCGACCCTTGCCGCCTCGGAGGCGGTCGCCCGCTACGCCGGCTGGAAGGCCGGCGAGCCGGAGCCTCCGCGCATCTGCGAGGCCCGCGAGATGTTCGGCCGCGCTCTCAAGTCGGGGGTGACGATCGCCAACGGCAGCGACGTGGGGGTCTTCGCCCACGGCGAGAACGCCCGCGAGATCGAGCTCATGGTCGCCTACGGCATGACTCCCCGGCAGGCCCTGCGCGCCGCCACCGCGACCGCCGCCGCCGTTCTCGGGCAGGCCGGCGACCTCGGCCGGCTCGCCACCGGCTACACGGCAGACCTCGTCGCCGTGCGAGGGAATCCGCTGGAGGACGTCTCCGCCCTCCGCCGGCCGGTGGTCGTGATCAAGGAAGGTGTCGTGTTCCGTCGGCGGCCAATGGAGCCTTGACACCGGCCTCCGCACCCATCCCCGGCTGCACGATCCCCTTGCCCTCTTTCTGCTTGGCCTCGCGCACCATCTTCCGCACGTCGGCGAGGAGCTTCTTGGCGTCGTAGACGATGCCGTCCTTGATCGTGTACTTGACGCCGCCCACGCGCACCACCTCGTTCTTGTCGTTGAGCTTGATGGCGCCGGTGCCGTAGAGGACTGCCAGGTTCTTGAGCGGGTTCTCCTCGACCACCACGAGGTCGGCCAGCTTGCCGGGCTCGACGGAGCCGATTTCCTTCACCCGCCCCAGGGCCTCGGCGCCTTTCAGGGTGGCGGCGCGGATTACCTCCAGGGGGTGGAAGCCGGCCTCGCGCAGCAGCTCCATCTCGCGGATGTAATCGAAGCCGTAGAGCTTGAAGATGAAGCCCGAGTCCGAGCCCACGGTCACCCGCCCGCCGCGGTTCTTGTACTCGTTGACGAAGGTCATCCACAGGCGGTAGTTGTCCTTCCACTCCACCTCGTCCTCGGTCGTCCAGTAGAACCAGTAGGAGCCGTGGGATTTGCGGCTCGGCTGGTAGAACTGCCAGAGCGAAGGCAACGTGTACTCCTCGTGCCACTCGGCGCGGCGCACGCGCATGAAGTCGCGGCTTGCCTCGTAGATGGTGAACGTGGGATCGATGGTGAAGTCGAGCGCGATGAGTTCGTTCATCACCTGGTTCCAGCGCTCGGAGAACGGCGGCGCGGCTTGGCGCCACAGACGGCCGGCCTGACCGAAGCGGTCCGATTCGTCGGCGTAGTTGTAGTCGCGCGGGTAGTCCTGGACGGTGCGGTCGGTGAAGAGCGCCTCCGGCAGCCCGTACCAGTGCTCCATGGAGGTCAGGCCCCAGCGGGCGGAGTCGAGGACGTTGACCCGGGCAACGTCCATCTGCGCGTGGTGGCAGGCGGTGCGCAGACCCCGCTTCTTTGCCTCGGCGATAGCGGCGGCCATGATGTCCGGGCGATAGCCGAAGAACTTGATGCCGTCGGCGCCCTGGGTCGCTACCTGCGCCACCCATTTACGCGCCTCTTCGGGGGTGACGAAGGGGGCGTCGCGCCCCTGGCCGAAGGAGACGTAGGCCTCGATGCGCGGCGCGGTGATCTCGTTCTTCGCGCTCTTCGCCTTCTCGTCGAGCGTCCAGGCGAGGCCGTTCAGGCTACCGGGATCGCGGATGGTGGTGATGCCGTGCCCCATCCACAGCTTGAAGACGTACTCGGCGGAAGTCCCCTGGTCCTTGCCGCCGATGTGGGCGTGCATGTCGATGAACCCCGGCAGGACATACATGCCGGAGAGGTCGATTTCCCGGTCCCCCTTCTCTGCCTTCGGCCGGTCGCCGGCGTCGATGGCGATCCCGGGGTTGCCGACGACGCGGACCTCGACGATGCGGTTCTTCTCGATGACGATGTCGACCGGCCCCACCGGAGGCGCGCCGGTGCCGTCGATGAGCGTGGCGCCGCGCAGAAGGAGGCGGGCGAACGGCCCCTCGCCCTCGGCCCGCGGCGGCGCGGCGGCGATCGCCTCCGCCTTCCCCCCCGCCTTGGCGGCAGCGGGCGCGGCCGCCTTGCCCTTGGCATCGAGCGGCGGCGGGAGCAGCGCGGCGCCGACGAAGACGAGGGTCGAGAGAGCGAAGCTCCACCGGAATGCCTGCATGCGCGGCTCCTTGGGTTGCTGCCGGGATCGGCTGCCGCATCCTTTCAAAAAGCCGCCGGCAGGGGCAACTGCTAAGATGGGCGCAAAGCCGAAACCGAAGAGACGGAGCCGCGCCGGCTTCGTGAGGCGCGGAGCCGCCGAGTGCGGCCCCGGCCACCGCCGCCAGTTCGAGCATGGAGAAAGAGCCCGCCGCCTCGGCGTTCCACGTCACCTGCCCCGCTTGCGGGCAGCGCCTGCGGTTCGCGCTCGGCCCCGAAGCTCCGGGACGGCTGAGGATCCGCTGCTCCTCCTGCCAGGCCGTCTTCGCCGTCCGCCGGCCCGGCCTCGAACCGGGGTCGCCGCGGCCCGGCAACGACGCCCCCACCTACGTCGGCGCCCCGATTGCCGCCCCCTCCGGCGCCGGCCTGGCGCGGACCGGCCCGCTGCCCGCGCGCACCGGCGGGCCCGGTGCCGCCCCGCCGCCGTGGGACGGCGCCGTCGAGGTCTCCGCCTTCTCCCCGGGCGAGCTCGTCGCCGGGCGCTACCGGGTGGCCCGCTTCATCGCCCGCGGGGGTATGGGCGAGGTGTACGAGGTGGAGGATCTCGAGCTCCACGGACGGGTGGCCCTGAAGACCGTCCGCCCGGAGGTGGCCCGCGACTCCGCCACCATCGAGCGCTTCAAGCGTGAGATCCAGCTCGCGCGGAAGGTCACCCACCCCAACGTCTGCCGCATCTTCGATCTCGCGCGCCACCAGCCACCCGGCAGCGCGAGCGCGCCGGGCCAGGGCGCCGACGCCTCGGTCGTCTTCCTCACCATGGAGCTCCTGGCCGGCGAGACGCTGGGCGAGCGCCTCCGCCGCGGCGGTCCGCTGGCGCCGGAAGAGGCCCTGCCGATCCTCCGCCAAGTCGCCGCCGGGCTCGACGCCGCCCACCTGGCGGGGGTCGTCCACCGCGACCTCAAGCCGGGCAACGTCGTGCTGGTCCCCGGTGCTGCGGTGGGCACCCCGCCGCGTGCCGTGGTCACCGACTTCGGCCTGGCGCGGGCGCGGGAACGGGAGGATCAGGGCCTTTCGCTGACCACCGCGGGGGTGGTGGGAACGCCGGCCTATATCGCTCCGGAGCAGGTAACCGGCGGCGAGATCACTGGCGCGGTCGACATCTACGCCCTCGGTGTCGTCCTCTACGAGATGCTGACGGGAAAGGTCCCCTTCCTCGGCGACACGGCTCTCTCGACCGCCGTCAAACGGCTGCAGGAAGCCCCCCTGTCGCCGCGCCTCCATGCCCCGGAGATCGACGCACGGTGGGAGGCGGCCATCTTGCGCTGTTTGGAGCGCGACGCGGCCGCCCGCTTCGCCACCGCCCGCGAAGTGGTCGCCGCCGTCGAAACGGAGTCTCCCGAAGAGGCGGGGCGCCCCCTCGCCGCGGTCGCCGAATCGGTCGCGCCTTCCGCGGCGGGCGGGAAGCGCCGGAGGGCCGCCGCGGCGGCCCTGAGTCTCCTCATCCTCCTCTCGTTTTCGGTCGCCGCCTACCGCGTCTACGCCTGGCGCGAGTCGCGCCGGGAGGCGCGGCAGCGGCTCCACCTCCCCGAGGGTCCCATCGTCCCCCGGCGCTCCATCGCCGTGCTGGGCTTCAAGGATCGCTCCGGCAGGGCCGACACCGCCTGGCTCTCGGCCGCGCTCGCCGAGATGCTGTCGACCGAGCTCGGCGCCGGCAAGGACCTGCGGGTCGTCGCCGGCGAGAACGTCGCCCGCATGAAGGTCGAGCTCAACCTCGGCGAATCCGACAGCCTGGCGCGCGACACCCTGGCCCGCATCCGCACCCTTTTGGGCACCGACTACGTCGTCCTGGGATCTTACGTCGCGTTGGACGGCAAGGCCGGCCGGCAGATCCGCCTCGACCTCCGCCTGCAAGACGCGGCGGCGGGCGAGACCACCTCCGCCGTCGCCGTTAGCGGCACTGAGACCGAGCTCTTCGACCTCGTCGCGCGGGCCGGTACGAGGCTGCGGGGCGACCTCGGCGGCAGTGCCGCGGCGACCGACTCGGGCGCCCTCCGCGCGTCGCTGCCGGCGAGCCCGGAGGCCGCCCGTCTGTACGCCGAAGGCCTGACCCGCCTGCGGCTCTTCGATCCTCTGGCGGCTCGCGACCTGCTGGCCCGGGCGGTCGCCGCCGAGCCAGGCAACGCGTTGGCCCATTCCGCCCTCGCCACCGCCTGGTCCGCGCTGGGCTATGACGAGAAGGGGCGCGACGAGGCCAAGTCCGCCCTCGACCTCTCGCGCGGCCTGCCGCAGGAAGAGCGGCTGTTGATCGAGGGGCGCTACCGCGAGGCGACGGCCGACTGGCCGCGAGCGGCGGAAATCTACCGCAGCCTCTGGGGGCTCTTTCCCGACAGCCTGGACTACGGCCTCCGGCTGGCCGCCGTCGAAACCTCTGCAGGCCAGGCCGAGGAGGCGCTGGCCACGGTGGTTGGCCTGCGGACCCTGCCGCCGCCGGCGCCGGAGGACCCGCGCATCGACCTCGCCGAATCGACCGCGGCCGGCGCCCTCTCCGATTTCTCGCGCCAGCAGGCCGCGGCGGCCAGGGCGGCCTCCAAGGGGACCGCCCAGGGCGCCAAGCTGCTGGTCGCCCAGGCGCGCCTCGCCGAGTGCCGGGCCCTCCGCAACCTGGGACGGCCGGAGCAGGCCCTGGCCGCCTGCGAGGAGGGGAGGCGGCTGCACGCCGCGGCGGGCGACCGGGCCGGCGTCGCCGAGGCCCTGACCCATGCCGGCAACGTACTTTTCGACCGCGGCGACCTGCCGGGCGCCCGCCACCGCTACGAGGAGGCGCTCGCCACCTACCGCGAGCTCGGCGACAAGGGGGCCGAGGCGGGAGCGCTCAACAACATCGCCGTGGTCCTGAAGAGCCAGGGCCAGCTCAACCCCGCGCGGGAGCTCTATGGGCAGGTCCTCTCGCTCTGCCGCGAGATCGGCAGCAAGGGCGGCGAGGCTTACGCCGAGAACAACATCGGAGCGGTGCTGCTGAAGCGCGGGGACCTAGCGGCCGCGCGCAAGATGTTCGAGGACTCGCTCGCCATCCGCCGCGACCTCAAGGACCGCAGCGGCGAGGCCTACGCCCTCGACAACATCGGCGGCGCTCTGCGGCGGCAGGGCGACCTGCCGGGGGCGTTCGCCCGCTACGAGGAGGCGCTCGCCATCCGCCGCCAGATCGGCCAGAGGATCGGCGAGGTCTCCTCCCTCAACGGCCTCGGCAACGTCCTCCTCGACCGCGGCGAGCTGGGGCCCGGCCGGGAGCGCTTCTCCGCCGCCCTTGCCGTCTCGCGTCAGATCGGCAGCCAGAGCTCCATCGCCTATGCCCTCTTCGGTCTCGGCGAAGCACTGGCGCGGGAGGGCAGGCTCGAGGAGGCCGGCCGCAGCCACCAGCAGGCGCTCGCTCTCCGCGACCGGTTGGGCGAGAAGGGGACCGCGGCGGAGAGCCGGCTGGCCTTAGCCGCGCTCGCTCTGGAGCAGGGGGACGCCGCGAAGGCCGACGGCCTCGCCGCCGAGGCCGCCCAGGAGCTAGAGCGCCAGGGGGCAGCCGACGGCCAGGGTTTGGCTCTCGCGACCGCCGCGCAGGCGGCGGCCGCCCGCGGCGATGCCGCCCGCGCTCGCCAGACGATCGACCGCGCCGCCGCCCTTCTCGCCCATACGCAAGACCTGCGGGCGCGGCTCACCGTGGGCCTCCGCACCGCCCAACTCCACCCTCCGATAGACCTCGGGCAGGTGGAGGTAGCAGTACGCGGCGTCTTCGAAGAAGCCACGAGGACCGGTCTCCTCGACCTCCGTCTCGAGGCCGGCGTGGCCCTCGCCGCGGTCGAGAAACTGCGCGGGCGGGCCGCGGACGGCAACGCTCTGCTCGCGGCGATCGGCAAGGAGGCGCGGGAGAAGGGCTACGGCTGGATCGCCGCTCGGGCGAGGGCCGTCGAACGCTGAGAAACGTGCTCTTCGCGTCGCGGTAGGCTCAGCTAAAAAGCAAGCGGCCGGCGACGGAGCCGGCCGCAGAAAACGTCGCAATCAGAATCAATCAGGAGCCGGATCAGACGCCTTATTCCTCGCCCTTCTTCCGGCTCCGCTTGGGCTCCGGCTTGGCCGTGCCTTCGCCCTTCTTCTTCGCCGCCAGCTTGGCGGCCGGCTTCTTGGCCACCTTCTTCGCGGCTTCCTTCTTGGGCGCCGGCTGGCTCTCCTTCTTGGGCTTGGCTTCCTTCTTGGTTTCCTTCTTCCCCTTCTTCTCCCCGGCCGAGGCCGTCGCTCCGTCCTCGCGGTCGACGAACTCGAGCACCGCCATCTCCGCGCCGTCGCCCTGGCGGGGTCCGAGCTTGACGATCCGGCAGTAGCCGCCGGGCCGGCTCTCGAAGCGGGGCGCGATCTCGTCGAAGACCTTCTTGACCACCGAGCGGCTCTTCTCGGTGTTGGGAATCCAGCGCAGCACCCAGCGGCGGGCGGAAACCGTCCCCTGCTTGCCGTGGGTAATCAACCTCTCCGCCAGCGGCCGCAGCTCCTTGGCCTTGGGCAGAGTGGTGACGATCCGCTCGTTCTCGATGAGCGACTGCAGCTGGTTGCGGAACAGGGCCTCGCGGTGGGCGGTGGTTCGCCCCAGCTTCCTGCCTTTGACGGCATGGCGCATGATGAGCTCTCCTTAGGCCGAAGCCCCGACGCCACCGGTGGGCCGGTCCGGCACGTTCATCCCCAGCGAGAGGCCCAGCTTGTCCAGCACCTCCTGCACCTCCTCCAGGGACTTGCGGCCGAAGTTCTTGGTCTCCAACATGTCCTTCTCGCTGCGGCGCACGAGGTCGCGGAGAGTGTGAATGTTGGCGTTCTTGAGCGAGTTGGCCGAGCGCACCGAGAGGTCGAGCTCGTCGATCTGCTTGCCGAGCAGAGCGTCCAGGCCGGCGAGCTCCTCGCTGCCCATCTCGCCGCCGTCCTGGCGCAGGCTCTCCTCGGTCTGGATGAAGATGCCGAGGTGGTCCTTGAGCAGCATGGCGGCGAGCGACATCGCCTCCTCCGGGCTGATGGTGCCGTTGGTCCACACCTCGAGGATCAGCCGCTCGTAG
>DATNKQ010000289.1:0-2474 GCA_035603315.1 Thermoanaerobaculia bacterium | reverse complement strand
CCCGGCGCGCGGCGGCGCGGCGGCCGGCTCGGCGGCGACGGCGGGGCCGGCGATCGTGGCGCCGGGCGCCCGGCCTGCCAAGACTTCGAGCAGCTCGCGGTCGCCTTCCGGCTCGCCGCCCTGCGACACCACGTCGATCATGGCCGACAGGCGGTCGGCGACCCGGGTCAGCAGGCGAGCCATCCCCGGCCGCGCCTCCTGCAGCACCTCCTCGGCGGCATGGCAGAGCTCGGCGATCGAGCCCAGCTGCAGCATGCGGCTGGCGCCCTTGACGGTGTGCAGCTCGCGCTTCGCCTCCACCATCGCCTGCGCGTCCGCCTCCACCCGCGGCGCCGAGGTCGCCAGCCGCTCGATACGGTCGCGCGCTTCCTCGACGAAGAGGGGAAGGAGGTCGGCGAACTCGGAATCCACGGCTCAACCCCGGGGGCTTGGGACCATCAGATCTTCGTCCAGCTGTCGACGTTGACGTCCAGCCCCAGGACGCCGACGAGGTCGCCGTCGCGATAGATGGGCGAGGCGGCGGTGAAGATCGGCGCGCCGGTCAGGAGCGAGTTGAAGAGCGGGGTCAGGACCGTCCGCCCCTCCTTGGTCGCCGCCTTGTACCAGGGGCGCTCGGCGAAGCCCTCGCCGGCCTTGACGGCGGGCGGGACGTCCTTGTCGCCCACCAGGTTGCGGTTGACGACCAGGGCCACCTGGCTGCCCTTGCCGTCGTAGAAGTAGAGGCACTCGATGAAGGCCTGATGGTGCACGAGCTCCTCCAGCAGGCGCTCGATGGCCTCCCAGTTGCCCACCCGCCGCTTGACCTCCAGGGCCCAGGTCTCGGCCACGTGCTTGAGCGAGTGCGGCGAGTCGAGGTGGAACGACTGGGCGAGCATCTGGATGATGAGCCCGAGCTGGTTCAGGCGGTCGGCGGTGTCGGTGAAGGCCTTCAGGCCGTCGGCCATCCGCTGCACCACCTGGCTCACCTCCTTGAGGGTGAGCACCACCTGGTCGGAGGCGGCGTTCTGCTGCTGGGTGGCGAGCGAGATCTCGCGCGCCACCCGGGCGGTGTCGCCGGAGGCGCCGCGCAGCTCCTCGATGGCCGAGGCCGCCGACCGCGCCCGCTCCAGGACCCGCGTCGCCTCCTTGCTCCCCTCCTCGGTGGCGACGACGGTGGCGCGGATCGAGCCGGCGAACTCGTCGAGCAGGTTGCGCACCGAGTCGACCGACTCCTGGGAGCGCTGGGCGAGGCGGCGGACCTCCTCGGCGACGACCGAGAAGCGGCGCCCGTGCTCGCCGGCGGCGGCCGCCTCGATGGCGGCGTTCAGCGACAGGATGTGGGTCTCCTGGGCGATCTCGGTGATGAGGTCGAGCACCCGGTAGATCTCTTTCGAGCGGGTGCCCAGGGTGTCGGCGCGGCTGGCGATGCCGCTGATCCGCTTGCGCACTTCCTCGACTCCCACCACCGCCTCCTCGACGGCGGCGGCTCCCGAGTTGCCGCTCTCCTCGGCGCGCTCCGCGAGGTCGGCCTGGCTGGCGGCGTTCTCGGCGATCTGCGCGGCGGTGCGCGCCAGCTCCTCCATGGCGGCGGTGATCTCGACCACCGAGGCCGCCTGCTGCGAGGAGCCGGAGGCGAGCTCGGAAGCGATCTGATTGACCGAGTTGGCCGCCGCCGCCACCTCGATCGAGCTGGTCTGGATCTGCTGCGCCAGGATGTCGAGCGAGTTGGTGGCGTTGATGAAAGCCTCGCCCAGCTGCTCCGGCAGCGAGCGCGCCTGCACCGAGCAGTTTACGAGGTCGCCGGCGCGCAGGCGGTCCATCGACTCGACGAGCACCTCCTCGATCTCGCGCCGCCGGCGGGAGCCGCCGTCCAGACGCTGCTCGAGCCCTTCCTGGGCGCGGTAGACATAGGCGCCGTAGAGGAGGATGCCGGCGATCGCCAGCAGCAGGTAGGCGTTGAAGAGCCAGCCCGGCGCCCCCTCGGCCTGGGCGACGATGAGGAGCACGAGGCCGAGCGCCGCCACCCCGAAGAGGACGAGCACGCCGGTCAGCGCGTGGTGGCCCTCGTCCGCCGGCGACGATCCGCGGTCCTTCTGGCTGCGCGGGCGGTCCCCGCCCTGCGACCCGCGCGGGCGATCCATCGCCGTGCGGGAGGTGCGGGGCCGGTCCATCGCTTCACTCGCCATCGGTCGGTTCTCCTTCTGCCCACGCCAGGGCGCGCGGCGGGCGCTGCGGATCCACCAGGACGACGGGCAGGGCGCCATGGACCGCCCAGCCCAAGGACGCCTCGGGCCAGAAGCGGCGGACGGCGGCGGCGAGCGGCCGGACCGCGAGGTCGTCCACCACACCCACGATCTCGTCGGCGCGCAGCGTCGACTCCGCGGTCCCCACGCCGTAGCTCTCCCCCCGCCGGGTGAGGCTCGCCACGTCGGCGTTGGCGATGCCCCACATGCCGCCGGCGCGGCGCAGGAGGAGGAAGCCCCGGCGGATCAAAG
>DATNKQ010000273.1:0-7650 GCA_035603315.1 Thermoanaerobaculia bacterium | reverse complement strand
CGGGCACCGTCGCGTCCGCTTCCCCGGCGACCGCGAGCGGGTGCGCTGGCAGGCGAGCCAGCTGGCCCTGGAGATGCTCCGCCGCCGGCTCAAGGCCGCCGGCGCCGGCAGGCCGGCCGCGACGGTTGGCGTCGCCGCCGGCGCTGCAGGAATCGAACAGCTCTGGCGATGAGGCTCTTCGTGGCGCTCGAGATCTCCGCCGGCGTCCGTTCCGAGGTCGGCCGCCGCTTGGAGACGCTGCGCCGCCGCCTGCCGCCCGCCCGCTGGGTCGATCCCCAGACCCTCCATCTCACCCTCGTCTTCCTGGGCGAGACCGCCGACGCACGCCTGCCGGCTCTTGCCGCCGGCCTGACGGACGCCTGCGCCGCCCATCCTCCCTTCACGATGGCGCTGGCCGGCGGCGGCACCTTCCCCCCGGGGCGCCCGGCGAGGGTGGCCTGGATCGGCGTCGCCGCGGGGCCGGAGCTGCCGTCCTTGCAGGCGGCTGTCGCGGCGGCGGCGGCCGCCGCCGCCGGCCTCGCTCCGATCGCGCCGGAAGACCGCCCCTTCACGCCGCACGTCACCCTCGCGCGCTGCCGCGAGCCGTGGCCGCGGGAGGCGACCGAGACCTTCGCCGCCGCCTTCGCCGGAGCGGTCGGCGACCCCTTCGCGGTGACCCGGGGCGTCCTCGTCGCCAGCGAGCTGGGAGCCGGCGGGGCGCGCCACCGGCCCGTCGAGACCTTCCCGCTGGCGGCGGCGGCGGCGCGGCCATGACCGCCGGCGGCGGCCTGGCCGTCCTCGGCGGCGCCTACCTCCTGGGCTCGATCTCCTGGAGCCTCTTGATCGTCAGGGCGGTGCAGGGGCGCGACGTGCGCACGGTGGGGAGCGGCAACGCCGGCGCCACCAACGTCCTCCGCGCCGCCGGCAAGGGCCCGGCCGCGGCCGTCCTGCTGCTCGACGTCGGCAAGGGGGTGGCGGCGGTGGCGGCGGCGCGGGCGCTCTCAGCGCCGCCGCCGGTCGTCGGCGGGGCGGCGGTGGCGGTCGTCCTCGGCCACGTCTTCCCCGTCTTCTTCGGCTTCCGCGGCGGCAAGGGGGTCGCCACCTCGGCGGGGGCGCTGGGGGCGCTGGCGCCGCTCGCCATGGGGCTGACCCTCGTCGTCTTCCTCCTGGTGGTGAGCTGGAAGCGCTACATGTCGCTGGGCTCGATCGTGGCGGCGATCGTCTTTCCGTTCGCCGTGCTGCTCTGCCAGCGCGCCGGCTGGGGCAGGGATACGACGGAGGGAGGAACCTGGACGCTCCTCGCCGCCGCGCTCATCGGCGCCCTCGTCGTCGTCAAGCACGCGGCGAACCTCAGCCGCCTGCGGGCGGGCGTCGAGCCGCGCCTGGGGCAGCGGGGGACGGTCCGTTGAAGAGCCGCCTGGCCGTCCTCGGGGCGGGCTCGTGGGGGACCGCCCTCGCCGTCCACCTGGCGGGTGCCGGCCGCCATCCGGTGCGGCTGTGGGCGCGCCACCGGGAGCTCGCTCTCCGCCTGGCCCGGGAGCGGGCCAACCCAGAGTACCTGCCGGGGGTCGAGCTCCCACCCGGGGTGGAGCCGACGGCGGACTTGGAGGAGCTCGCCGACTGCGAGCTGGCGCTCCTGGTGGTGCCCTCGCACGGCTTCCGGGCCGTGCTGCGGCAGTTCCTCGCCACCCGGCCTGCCGGCCGCCCCGTGCAGCTTCTCTCCGGGACCAAGGGGATCGAGACCGACAGTCTGGCGCGCATGAGCCAGGTGGTCTTCGAGGAGGGAATCGTCGCCGACCGCGAGGTGCGCTACGCGGTCCTCTGCGGCCCGAGCTTCGCCGCCGAGCTGGCGCGCGGCGCGCCGACGGCGGCGGTCATCGCCTCCGACGACGGCGACCTGGCGACCGCCATCCGCGAGTCGCTGGCGACGCCGATGCTGCGCCTCTACTCCTCCCACGACGTCGTCGGCGTGGAGCTCGCCGCCAGCGCCAAGAACGTCATCGCCATCGCCGCCGGCGTCGTCGTCGGCCTGGGCTTCGGCCATAACACTTTGGCCGCCCTCATCACCCGCGGCCTGCACGAGATCACCCGCCTGGGGATCGCCTACGGCGGCCAGGCGCGCACCTTCGCCGGCCTCGCCGGCCTGGGCGACCTCGTGCTCACCTGCACCGGCGGCCTGTCGCGCAACCGCCGCACCGGTCTGGAGCTGGCGCAGGGGAGGACCCTGGCGGAGATCACCGGCGAGACCTCGATGGTCGCCGAGGGCATCCGCAACTCGGTGGCCATCGCCCGCCTGGCCGCCCTCCGCGGCGTCGAGATGCCGATCACCCGTCAGATGGTGGCGGTGATGCACGAGGGCAAGAACCCGCGCCAGGCGCTCGAGGAGCTGATGACCCGCGAGCTCAAGGCGGAGACCGAGCTGTAGGGGCCCCCCGAAGGAACGGAGCGAGGGCGTGTGAATTTTCTCGAAGGTTGACCGTCCGACGCGGTTGCTGCGCGAGGACTTAGGGTCTGTCATCCCGAGCGTGAGCGAGGGACCTGGGCGGGGGGAGGCCTCCCAAACCTCTGGTAGCAAAGGCCTTCGCGCCGCCCTCCCCCCAGGTCCCTCGCTCTCGCTCGGGATGACAACCGGAGGACGTGACTCGTTATCGACCTTCGAGAACACCTCTGAAGCCAAATTGGAGCCGCTGTCCCATTTCGGGTATCATTCGCTATGGAGACCACGCCAACCTCATCACCAAAACCCGGCGCCCCCGAAGTCCCCGGCGCTGGCCACCAGACCGTCCTCGTCCTCGATTTCGGCAGCCAGTTCACCCAGCTCATCGCGCGGCGGGTGCGCGAGAACCGCGTCTACTGCGAGGTCCATCCCTTCGACCTCACGGTCGACGAGGTGCGCCGCCGGCGGCCGCTCGGCCTCATCCTCTCCGGCGGGCCGCAGAGCGTCTACGCCGACGGCGCCCCGCGGGTCGACCCCGCGCTCTTCGCGCTCGGCATCCCGGTGCTGGGGATCTGCTACGGCATGCAGCTCGTGGCCTACCTGCTGGGCGGCGAGGTCGAGGGTTCCGACCGCCGCGAGTACGGGCGGGCGGAGATCGAGGTGGTGGAAGCGGGGAAGCTTTTCGACGGCCTGTCGCCGCTGCAGACGGTGTGGATGAGCCACGGCGACCAGGTGCGCCGCGTCCCTCCCGGCGCGCGGCCGTCGGCGCGCACCGGCACGGCGCCGATCGTCGCTTTCGAGGACCCCGAGCGGGCCATCTACTGCATCCAGTTCCACCCCGAGGTGGCGCACACCGTCCACGGCGGGGAGGTCCTGCGCAACTTCCTCTTCGGCGTCTGCGGCGCCCGCGGCGACTGGGGAATGGCCTCCTACCTCGAGGAGGCGGTGGCGGCGATGCGCGGGCGGGTGGGGGAGGGGCGGGTGATCTGCGCCCTCTCGGGCGGCGTCGATTCGTCGGTCGTGGCGGCGCTCCTGAAGCGGGCGGTGGGCGAGCGCTCGACCGCCATCTTCGTCGACACCGGGGTGCTGCGGAAAGACGAGTCGGCGCAGGTCCTCCACAGCCTGGGCGACGGCCTGGGCATCCCCGTGCACCGGGTCGACGCCCGCGAGCGCTTCTTGGGCGAGCTCGCCGGCATCGAGGACCCGGAGCGGAAGCGGAAGACGATCGGGCGCGTCTTCATCGAGGTCTTCGAGGCCGAGGCGCGGCGCCTGGCGGACGATCCTTCAATCGCCGGCGGCGCCGGCATCCGCTTTCTCGCCCAGGGGACTCTCTACCCGGACGTCATCGAGTCGGTCTCCGTCAAGGGTCCCTCGGCGGTGATCAAGACCCACCACAACGTCGGCGGCCTGCCCGAGCGCCTGGGCTTCGAGCTGGTCGAGCCGCTGCGCTTCCTGTTCAAGGACGAGGTGCGGCAGCTCGGGCGCGAGCTCGGCCTCCCCGAGCAGCTCATCGGCCGCCACCCCTTCCCCGGCCCCGGGCTCGCCGTCCGCATCCTGGGGGAGGTGACGCCGGAGCGCGTCGCCCTCCTCCAGGAGGCCGACGCCATCTTCCTCGACGAGCTCCGCGAGAGCGGCTGGTACGACAAGGTGAGCCAGGCCTTCGCGGTGCTCCTGCCGGTCAAGAGCGTGGGGGTGATGGGCGACTACCGGACCTACGAGAGCGTCGTCGCGCTGCGCGCCGTCGAGACCCCGGACTTTATGACCGCCGACTGGAGCCCGCTCCCCCACGACCTCCTGGGCCGCATCGCCAACCGCATCGTCAACGAGGTCCCGGGCGTCAACCGCGTGGTCTACGACGTCACCAGCAAGCCCCCGGCGACGATCGAGTGGGAGTGAGCGTTTTCGAGCTGGTGACCCGAAAGGGGTGCCATCTCTGCGACGAGATGGCGGAGCTTCTCGACGCGGTACTGCCGGCGCATGGCTTGACCTACACGCCGCGGGACGTCGACGCCGAGCCGGAGCTCCGGGCGCGCTTCTCGGACATCGTCCCCGTGCTGCTGCGGGACGGCGTGCCGGTCGCGAAGGTGCGGCTCGACCGCGGAGGGCTCGAGCGCATCCTCCGCCGCCGGCGGCCGTCCTGACGCGGCTATTTCCTACCCTCGCCTACGGCGTCTTCACCGGGTCCGGCGGCCGCTGCGGCAGGTGGCGGGGGTGCTCCTCCATGCGCTTCAGCACCTCGGCGATGGAGCGCTCGAGCTGCGGGTCGCGGCCGGCGAGGACCGACTGCGGGTCGTTCTCGACCTCGATGTCGGGGTCGACGCCGTGGTTCTCGATGATCCATTTCCCGTCGACCGAGGCGGTGGCGGCCTCCGGCACGAAGACGCGGCCGCCGTCCAGGAGCGGACCGTGGCCGTTGATGCCGACGACGCCGCCCCACGAACGCTTGCCGATGACGGGGCCCAAGCCGGCCTTCTGGAACATGGCGGCGAAGATGTCGCCGTCGGAGCCGGCGAGCTCGTCGAGAACGCAGACCATGGAGCCGTAGAGCATCGGCGACGGGTAGGTCGAGGGCCACTGGCGGTTGCGCGAGAAGTCGACCGAAAGGAGCTCGCGGCGCAGGCGCTCGATGATCATCTGCGAGACGTTGCCGCCGCCGTTGCCGCGGATGTCGACCACCAGCCCCTCCTTGCGCACCTGCGGGTAGAACCACTTGATGAACTCGCGCAGGCCGTCGCCTCCCATGTCGGGGATGTGGAGGTAGCCGACCCGCCCGCCGGTCATGCGGTCCACCCGCTCGCGGTTCCGGCGCACCCAGTTGAGGTAGAGGAGATCGGATTCGTTCTCGATCGGCCGGAAGGTCACCTTGCGCGCCTGCTCGAAGGTCGGCTTCTGGTTGAGCGTCAGCTCGACCGTGCCGCCTGCCTTGCCGCGCAGCAGGCGATAGGGGCTGTCGTCGGCCTTGAGCTCGGCGCCGTCGATCGCCAGGACGTAGTCGCCGACGCGGGCGTCGACCCCGACCTCGGTCAGCGGCGAGCGATAGCGCTCTTCGTCGTTCTCGCCGCGGAGGATCTCGGCGATGCGGTAGCGCCCGGCCGCGGCGTCGAGCGCGAAGCGGGCGCCCGGCAGCGCCACCTTCGGGCGCGGTGGGATCTCGAAGTCGCCGCCCTCGATGTAGGAGTGGGAGGTGGTGAGTTCGGAGACCATCTCGCCCAGGACGTAGTTCAAGTCCGAGCGGTGGGCCACGTGCGCCAGGAGCGGCCGGTACTGCTCCCGCAGGGCCGCCCAGTCGTAGCCGTGCATGTTGGGGACGTAGAAGAAGTCGCGGTAGCGGCGCCAGACCTCCGCGAAGACCTCCGCCCACTCCTCGGACGGCACGCGGTCGACCATCAGCCCGGCGGTCGAAACCTTCTTGCCGTTGCCCTTGCCCTCCGGTTTGACGGGGTAGAGCCAGCCCTCCCGGCCGTGCTGCACGATGAGCGCCTTCTGGCCGTCGGCCGAGAGCGCCACGTTGCCGGCGTCCTCCGCCAGCACCGACTCCTTGCGGTCCTTGCGCGAGAAGAGGACGACCTCCGGTTTGCGGTCGGTGTCGCGGCCGTAGAAGAACGCCCCCTGCCGCTCGTAGACGAGATAGTCGCGGGTGGCGAAGAGGTTGGTGTAGTTGTCGGCCTCGATCGGCACCGCCGCCACGCGGTCGCCCAGCCCGTCGAAGTCGATCTTGAGCGGCTTCACCGCCGCCTTCTTCTTCTCCTTGTCCTTCTCGTCCTTCTTGTCCTTGTCCTCGTCCGTGCTCTTGTCGGTGTCCTTGTCCGTGTCTTTCTTGACCTTCACCTCGTCGCTCTCGGGAGGGAACGGGTGCTTGACGTCCTTGCGCAGGGCGAGCGCGAAGATGCCGACCTCGCGGTCGACCGCGTAGTTGAACTCGATGTTGCTGATCTGGCCCACCATCTCCCGCTGGGCGAGGTAGAAGAGGTAGTCGCCGTCGGGATCCCAGGCCGGGTTGAAGGCGTTGACGTAGGGGCTGGTGACCGCCCGCACCTTGCCGTCGGCGGCGCTCCAGACGTGGATGGCGGAGAATCCGCTCTCGGCGTTCAGGCTGAAGGCCAGGAATTCCCCGCCCGGCGCCCAGACGTAGTCGCCGACCTGGCCCGCCCCGTCGCGGGCGATCTCGACGAGCTTGCGTTCGGCGAGCGTCAGCACCCAGATGCGGCCGTCCTTGTCGGAGAAGGCGATCCGCTTGCCGTCCGGCGACCAGACCGGGAGAGAGCGCATAGCTTTCCCGCCGCTTGTCAGCCGCTCCGGCTGGCCGCCGTCCTGAGCGATCAGGTAGAGCTCGTCCTCGCCGCTGGCGTCGGAGATGTAGGCGATCTTGGCGCCGTCGGGCGACCAGCGCGCCCACTTGTCGTGGGCGTTCGAGGAGTGGGTGAGGTTCCGAGTGTTGCCCTTCTCGATGGGAACGGTGAAGACGTCGCCGCGCGCCACGACGAGGGCGCGCTCGCCCTGCGGGCTGAGCGAGAAATCCTCGACCTGCTTCTCGGCCGAGACCCGCGAGGGACGCATGGCGACGCCGTCGTTGGGCACCAGGATGGAGATCGGCCGCGAAGTGCCGGTCCGGGTGTCGAAGAGCTGCAGCTCGCCGCCCAGCTCGTAGACGATGTCGCCGTTCTCGCCGTGGCTCGGCCAGCGGACGTCCAGCTTCTTCTCGTGAGTGAGCTGCGCCGTCTGCTGGGTCGTCGTGTCGTAGGAGAAGAGGTTCAGGTGGCCGTCGCGGTCGGAGGCGAAGTAGATCTTGTCGCCGATCCACATGGGGTCGCGATCGGCGCGCGGGTTGTTGGTCACGTTCTCCTGGGCGAAGGTTTTCAGGTCGAGGACGTAGAGGTCCTGCGCCCAGCCCCCCTGGTAGCGCTTCCAGGTGCGGAAATCGCGGGCCTGCGGCGTGTAGACGATCCGCCGGCCGTCGGGCGAGAAGTCGGCGCCGCCCGAGGTGTTTGGCGGCAGCGTCTCGCCCAGGCCGCCGGAGAGGGGCACCGTGTAGAGGCGCGACTGGCCGAGGTCCCAGCCGTCGCGCAGGCTGCGGTAGAGGATCGAGCTGCCGTCCGGCGTCCAGCCCAGCACCTGGTTGTCGTAGCCCCAGCGCGGGTTGAGCGGCCCGCGGGCGGGGTAGAAGGTGAGCTGCTTCGGCACCCCGCCGGTCGCCGGGATGACGTAGACCTGCTCGTCGCCGTCGTACTGGCCGG
>DATNKQ010000184.1:0-3407 GCA_035603315.1 Thermoanaerobaculia bacterium | reverse complement strand
CACCGTCGGCAGCTCGCGGCCGTTGAAGTCGAGGACGTGGACGAGCGGGATCCCCGCCTGCGCGAGGGCGGCTTTGGCGACCCCCAGGGTGGCCGCGAAGAGGTCGGGCATGAAGGCCCCGGCCTGCTGCAGGGCGAGCTGGATCGCCGTCTCGCCGCCGTCGGCGACGGTGACGGGGGCGGTCGCCGGCGCGTAGCCGTGCGCCTCGGCGGTGATCGTCCAGGCACCCGCCTCGAGGCGGGAGAGCACGTGGTCCTTGCCCGGCGGGATGGGGCGCACGGCCTCGACCGGGGCGCCGGCGTCGCGCGACGCCGTGACCCGCACCGACTCGGGATCCAGCCCGGGGTTGGTGATCGTCACCCGCACCGTGTGCATCGTCGACTGCAGGAACTGATAGGCGCCGTCGACGGCGTCGAGGACGTCGTTCCAGGCCTGCGCGGCCAGCGGCTCGCCGGGTTGGACGGTCTTCTTGACGAACGCTTTGAGATCCATCGCTGGATACCTCTTCTCGGCTAGGTGGGTGGGTGGGGGGACGGCGCGAGGACGGTCCCCCCCTGGAGCAGGGTGATGGGATCGAGGGTGGCGGCGCCGCCCACCGCCCCCTGCCCGTCAGCGAGCTCCACCCGGAGGTCGACCCCGGCGGGGCGGAAGCGGGCGAGGGCGGCGGCCACGCGGTCGGCGATCGCGGGGTTGCCGGGGGTCGGCGGGCCGCCGGCGTCGAGGAGCCCGAAGCGCTTGGGGATGATCACCCGCACGGCGTAGGCTTCGTGCTCCATCCACGAGAGGTGGAGGTCGGCGGCCTTGACCGCGGCGTAGGGGCTGCCCGCCGGGGCGCCGGGCGTGGCGGCGAAGACGGCGCCGTCGGCGAAGGCGATGAACGGCCGCGGCGAGACCGCCCGCACGGCCGGCGCTTGGGCGGTGCCCTCGCGCGACCCCAGGTGGGCCACCTGGGCGAAGAAGGCGAGGCGGGTAACGCCGATGCCGATCCCGGGGACTGCGACGTCAAGGCCGGCGTGGGGGAAGGTGAACTCGCGGTCGAGGGCGCCCGCGGGGGTGGCGACGGCGAAGAGGGCGCGGCGGCGGGGATCGACGCCGGCGCCGTCGAAGACGAAGTCGTGGGGATCGGCGGGCTGGCCGTGGGGATCGGCGTCGCCGGCGAAGCAGGCTCCCTGCCAGGAGAAGGCGAAGGAGGTAGCGTCGGCGCCGTCCAGCAGCACCCGCCCGCCCTCCTGGAAGACCAGCGCCTTGCCGGCGGGCACCGCGCCCGAGAAGCCGACGCCGTGCCCCTCGTCGCGGTTGACGACCATGGGGCCGACGGTGCGGTTCGCCACCCCCACGACCTCCACCTGCAGCGGCTCGCGGCCGAAGCCCCGGCGGGTCACGTGGAAGAGTTGGCCGTCGACGACCTCCAGCGGCGGTCCCGTATCGCCGCCGGGCGGGAAGCTCTCGCGATGGCGCGGGTTCTCCTCCATGCCCAGCGCCTCGCGGGCGATCGGAGCGCCGGAGAGGAGGGGAGCGCGGTCGCGCACGAAGGTGGCGTGCCAGAAGAGGTCGCTGCTGTGGAAGATGCCGTCCGCCCCCGAGCCGTCGCCGGCGGCGGGAGCGATCGCGAAGTCCAACAGGGCGTCGCCTCCCTTGGCGGCGAGCGCCGCCAGGACTGCCGCGTTGTGCGCCGCGTCGATCTCCAGGTCGAGGGCGTTGGCGGCCGCCAGGAGGAGGGCGCGGACGGTGCCGTTGCCGCCGGCGTGGAGCTGGCAGATGCGCGCCACGCGGGCGCGTGCAGCCTCGACGGTGGCGCGGTAGCCGAGGCTGGCGCCGGCGGCGGCCGCCAGGGCCCGCGCGGCGGCGTCGAGGTCGGGCGCGCCGCCTCCGGAGCCGTCCTTGGCGGGAGGGGCGAAGAGCGGCAGGCGCCGCGTTGCGGCGTCGATCCCCCAGAGATCCAAAAGGGCGTTGGCGGCGGCGTTGCGGCCAGCCGGAGAGATGGGAGCCGGCCCGCCGATCGCCGCCTCCAGCGCGGCGAGGAGCGTCCGCTTGCGGGCGGCGGCGGCAAATAGGATGTCGAGGTCGGCGCGCGACAGGCCGTGCAGGCCGGCCAGGAGTAGCAGGTCGACGAGGGTGTCGGCATCCCCCAGGCGATGGGCGCGGCGCACCGCCGCCAGGTCGGCGGCGAGGCGGTCGAGGTCGTCCGTGAGGGCGCCGACCACGACCCCCAGCTGCTTGCCGGGCCGGGCGGCGTCCAGGTGGGCCGGGAAGCGCAGGAGCACCTGCCGCGCGCGGCCGCTCACGAGGCGGTCTCCGCGATCGCCAGCGAGCGCACCCAGGGGCGCTCGAGGTCGGAGAGGGCGATCGATCCGGGGCCGAACACTTTGTTGACCACCACCCCGGCGTCGACGTACTGCACCTTGAAGCTAAGCGCGTCGACGCTCCAGGTGTCGCTCGACCCCAGCTTCGCGCGCAGGTCGCCGGCCGCCAGGGCGGTGAGCCCGGGGACGAGGTCGCGCAGCCGGCCGGCCACCTCCTGCCGCACCTCCTCGAGATCGTCGGCGTGGTCGCCCAGCGCGCCGGCGCCCTTGAGCGTCACCTTTGCCTGGACGTCGAGGGCGAGGAGCTGGCCGGCGACCTCGACCGCCAGCTGGCCGCCCTGGGCGGGGTCGACCGCCGGCCGCAGGGTGGCGCTCGGCTGCACGTTGCGGTGCCGCGGCGCCGACGGCGGCGCATTCTTGGCGGCGATCTCCAGCACGACGTCGAGGATGCCGCCGAGGTCCATGAGCGCCGTCACCAAACCGTTGTAGACCAGCGTCTCGCCGATACCGGCGGCGGCGACGAAGGCGCGCACCGTCTCCTCGCCCTGGCGCTTCAAGGCGTTCCGCTGCTGCGGGCTGAGCGACGCCGAGGCCGGCAAGAGAACGGCGCGCACGGCGACGGGGAAGTAGAGGGGGCCGGGGGCGGTGGTGGCGTCAGGGGGCGGCTCGAGGTCGTCGGCGGCGTTCGGCCCCGGCGTCAGCGACCCCAGCGGCGCCGGGGCGTCCAGGTTGTGGATCAGCCGCACGCCGGCGGGACGGGTCGCTTCGAGGAGGGCGACGGCGCGCTCGGCGTTGGCGGCGTCGAGCGGCGCCGCCAGCGAGAGAGTGATCACGCCGGGCCGCTTCAGGTGGTCCTCGGCGATGCGCACGTCCTTCTCGCGCACCCCGGGAAGCGTCGTGAGGGCGGCGAGGAGCGCGCCGACCGTCGCCTTGCCGCCGCCCTCGAGGGCCCGGCGGGCGCGCTGGCGCAGCTCGGCGTCGGTCTCGTCGGCGCCGGCGAGCGCGGTGGGCTCTGGGTTCTCGGCAGTCTCGACGCCGAAGATCGGGCGGTGGATGACGGTGACGGCCCGCGCCGGCACCACGCCGTCGGCGCCGGCGACGGTC
>DATNKQ010000216.1:0-4253 GCA_035603315.1 Thermoanaerobaculia bacterium | reverse complement strand
ACGCGGTCCCCGCCGCTGCCGGCGGCGAGCCCGGCGCGCTCGTCGGCGCCGCCCGCCTGCAGCCAAATATAGCGCAGCACCGCGGCCACGTCGGTGACCGCGTGGCTGAAGGCGACCGAGGCCACCCCGAAGGCGCTCGAGCGGTCGTCGAAGCGGCCGATGCCGGAGGCGAAGTCGAGGCGGCGGTACTCGCGGCCGACGAAGGGGGAGAGCTCGCGTCCGCGGCGGAAGGCGTCGTCCAGGAGGCCGGTCAGGCCGCGCCGGCCGTCCAGCCCCGGCGGCAGGCCGTAGAAGACGAGCGGGAAGCGCGGCTCGGCGCTCTCCGCGTAGCGCAGGAAATCGGCGAAGTAGCGCCCCACCTCGGGGTCGGCGCCGGAGGCGGCGAGCGGGTTGTCGGCGTCGGCGACGAAGTGGGAGACGGTGCCCAGGCGCTGCACGACCTCCTCGAACGGCTGGTGGCCGCGGATGGCGGCGATCGCCCCCTCCACCTCTTCGGCCACCACGCGGTCGAGGCTCCCCGTGCCGTCCTCGTACTTGCGGTGCCGCCCGGGGTCGGTGTCGGCGAAGGGCGCCGCCACCCCGGCGTCGTACGACTTGCGGTGGCGGGCGATCTGGCGGGCGAGGTCGGGCGGCGCCAGGCGCGCCGCCTCGGCCGCGATCCGCGCCTGGGTCCCCGGCGTCCAGGCGCGAGCGGGAGCGGCCGTCACGAGGGCGGTGAGCGCGCCGATCCCACAGATCCCGCAGATCGCGCCGATGGCAACCCTGGAGGAAGGCATTGAGCCTATTCTAAGCCCTATGGCCGTCGTCCGCCGCCAGCTCGTGGACGCCACCGGCACCCTCTGCCCGGTTCCCCTCCTGCTCGCCGCGCGAGTCATGGCCGAGCTGCGGCCGGGCGACCTCCTGGAGATCGTCGGCGACGACCCCTCGATCCGCGAGGACGTGCCCGCCTGGTGCGAGCAGATCGGTCACCGGCTGCTGGAGATGTCGCGCGAGGGGGCCGAGGGCAAGCGGATCCGCTGCCTCGTCGAGAAGGGGGGCGGCACGAACCAGATCAGCCCGACGGCGCCGGCTAGCCCCGCCAGCAGGCAGCCGGGCAGGAAGGCGCGCGGCCGGTAGAGGAGGTCGAGGCGGAGGCCGCCCGCCGGCGCTGCCGGCGCCGTCGGGAGCCAGGCGCCCAGGAACGGGCCGTCGGCAAGCACCGTCGGCCGCCGCCGGCCGTCGACGAGGAGCCGCCAGCCGCCGTCCTGGTAGAGGTTCGAGGCCATCGCCCGCGGCCCGGAGAGCGCCGCCCGCGTCCGGATGTGCGCCGGGGAAATGGCGATCATCGCGAGACCATCCCCCAAGGGTTTTTCTAATGTAGGGGAGGGGCTTGCCCCCTCCCGGGTGGGCGGCTGGCGCGGATCGGCGCCGGCCGTCAGGGCCGAGCGCTCTCCTACGGTCAGGACGTCGGTAGGGTGGGCTCCGCCCGTCAGGGCCGAGCTTGCCCCGATTGTCATCCCGAGCGGGAGCGAGGGACCTGGGCGGAGGGAGGCCTCCCAAACTACTGGTAGAAAATGGCTTCGCTCCACCCTTCCCCCAGGTCCCTCGCTCCCGCTCGGGATGACAACCGAGTGAATGTGCCTTTCGGCCCGAGGGTAATGGCTTGGTCCCGGCGATTTTCCACACGCGCTCAGGATGACTTTGGTGGTGTGGGCTCCTTCGTCTCTTAGGGTGACTTTGGGGTCCCTCGGGATGCCTGGGGCGGCGTGAGCCCCGTCGTCCGGCCCCTCCCTGAACACCGCCCGCTCCGCATAGTCCCGCGGCACCTTCATCCACGCGACCCACGCGTCCCCCGGCAACACCTCGACAGCCCCCGGCAGGAAGAGCCGCGGCAGCGGGTCCGGACGCTCGTAGACCCAGGCGCTGGGGTCGCCGAGCTCCAGGCGCCAGGGCGGGGGCATCCGGGTCCCCGGCGGCGTCATCATGTAGCGCACCCCCAGCAGCTTGTAGAGCGGATGCTCCAGCACCTGGAAGACGTCGTTGACGTCGAGGTCCGAGGCCAGCAGCGGCCGGGTGACGAGGGCGACGTTCCACGGCTTGAGCGGGTTCAGGTAGCGCGCGTCGGCGAGGTCGTAGACGGCGGCGCCGTTGGCCGGCAGCATCGGTCCCAAGGCGGCGAAGCGGAAGCCCTGCGGCCCCCGCAGGTGGTGCTCGAGGAAGGCGACGGCCGGCGTCGTCGGGTAGTAGAGCTGCCGCGGCTGCCCGGGGTTGGCGGGCTGGTGAAACCAGCAGAGCTCCGCCGTGGCGACGACGGCGAGGAGCGCCAGGCGCCAGCCGGCGCGCGCCGGCCCCTCGCCCGCGAGATTCCCCCGGCGCCTCCACGGCGCCAGCAGGAGGGCGGCGGCGACGATCGCCGCCAGATTGACGGCGAGCGACTGCCAGCGGAGCGTCTGCAGCGTCCCCGGAGGGATGGACGCCGGGGGCCTCCCCGCTCCCAGATAGGCCCAGGCGACGATCGCGGCGAGCCCGCCGGCCACAGCCGCGAGCGGCGCCCAGCGGACCCCTTGGGCGCGCCAGCGCTCCAGGGCGCAGGCGGCGAGCCAGGCGATGGCGAGCCCCAGCGGGAGGACGGCGCGGTGCTGCCAGGTGGCTGACTTGCCGAGGAGCGGAAGGGCGGCCAGCACCGGCATCGTCCCCGGCGGCCGCACGAGGACGACGAGGGAGACCAGGGCCAGGGCGAGGAAGAACCGCTCCTCCCGGAAGCGCCGCTGCGGCGCGCGGAGAGGCACCGCCGCGAGGAGCGCCAGGAGGAGTGCCGCCCCGCCGGCGAAGGCGCCGGCGTCCTCGTTGATGAAGTCGTGCCCCCAGTAGAGGCCGAAGCGGTTGTTGCCGAAGGCGTTGGGGGCGGCGACCGGCAGCAGGCGCAGCTCCAGGTGGCGGAGCTGGTCCTTGACCGCCGCCGCCGTCCGCCAGCCCTGCAGGATCCCGCCCGCCAGCACCTGCCGGTTGCGCAGCTCGATGCGGGCGTTCCGGTGGGTCTGCGGCAGGTAGTCGGCGGCCGGCAGCAGGAGAGGCGCCGCCGCCCCCGCCGCGATCGCCCCCGCCAGCGCCCACCGTCCCAGGAGCCGCCGCAGGCCGTGCGGAACCTCCTCTGGAACGCGCGACCGCCGGCGGGTCCAGATCCGCGCCCCCGCGAAAGCCCCCGCCAGCAGCAGATCGTTGACCGTCGTCTCCGGCTGTCCCGCCAGCAGCACCGCCCACACCGCGAAGGCGAGCAGCAGGAAGTCCCGCCGCTCCCCGCGGTCGTCCGAGATCGCCACCGCGTAGAGCAGAAGCGGCAGGAGCGCCGCCGAGTTGGCGATCGGCCAGCCCAGCCAGAGCTGCAGGAACCCTCCCAGGGCGAAGGCGAGGCTGCCGAAAAGGGCCGGCGCCTCCGAAAGCCCCTGGCGGCGCAGCAAAAGGAAGAGGAAGACCAACGCCACGAGCACCCGCAGCGCCGCCGTCACCCCGGTGGCGACCTCGAGCGCCAGCGGGTAGGCGGCGACGACGAGCGGCTGGAAGGCCTGCGCCTGCGGGTCGGCCAGGAGCGGCATCCCCGCCCCCGCCAGGTGGTTCCACAGCGGCCACTCGCCGGCGCGGATCTCCCGGCGCACGAGCGCGAGCGACGGCGCCACCATGGTGATCAAGTCGAGCTGCAGGCGGTTGGCGAGCTCGACCTTCGGCGGCCGGAGGACGGCGAAGGGAGGATGGCGGGTGAGGATCTCGACCGGCAGCAGCACCCGGCCGCCGAAGAGGACCGAGCCGTAGAAGAGGCAGAGGACGACCCCGAAGACGGCCAGGATCCGCGGCGGCAAGGGATCGAACCAGCGCTTGAGCGCCCAGCCGAGGAGGAGGGCGAGCAGCAGGAGGTAGAGCCCGGGTGCGAGCCCCGCGAGGAAACCCGTCACCGCTCCGCCGTCCTCGCCGTCAGGCCGCCGTCCATGCCACCCCCGAGAGCCGCTTCACCAAGAGCTCCGGGCGGATCGCCCGGCCGCCGGCAAGCCTAGCCTGCCCCGCAGCCCGCCGCCAGGAGGCGCGATCCAACGTCACCGGCTTCGTGCGAACGTGTAAAATTAGCAAAATTTGGCCCGATTTGGAGTTGCCCCGGTTTCGTGGACACAGATCCCCTTGGGAGAATAAGGGGGAAAGGAGTTCACGATGGGAAAGAGTCGGCGGCCGTATGCGCCGGAGTTTCGGCGGCAGATGGTCGAGCTCGTTCGCGCGGGCCGGGAGCC
>DATNKQ010000215.1:0-5925 GCA_035603315.1 Thermoanaerobaculia bacterium | reverse complement strand
CCGCAGCACCGGCCGGGCCGGCCCCACCGCCCACACCCGCCCACCCTCCAGGAGCACCACCTCGGCGGCCAGCGCCAGCGCCTCCCGGCGGTCGTGGGTGACGACGAGGAGGGGGACGCCGAGCTCCTGGCGGACGCGCAGGATCCCCGCCAGCGCCTTGCGCGCCCGCCAGGGATCGAGGCCGGCGGTCGGCTCGTCGAGGAGGAGGAGGCGCGGCTGGGCGAGGAGGGCGCGGGCGAGCGCCACCCGCCGCCGCTCGCCGCCCGAGAGGTGCCGGGGATAGCGGCCGAGCAGCTGCCCGAGGTCGAGGGAGGCGACTAGGGAGTCGAGGGCGTCCTCGCCGCTCGCCGCTTCCCGGCCTCCGCCATCTCGACGCCGCGGGCGGCCGAAAGTGAGGTTGCGCCGCACCGAGAGGTGGGGGAAGAGCGCCCCCTCCTGCGGCACGTAGCCCAGCCGCCGCCGCTCGGGAGGCAGGAAGAGGCCTGCCGCGCTGTCCTGCAGCACCTCGCCGCCGACGACCACCCTGCCGCGCCCCCGCCGCAGGCCGGCGATGGCCTCGAGGAGCGTCGTCTTGCCGGCCCCCGAGGGGCCGAGGATGGCCGCCGTCTCGCCGAGGCGGGCCGCCACCTCGAGGTCGAAGCCGCCTTGGCGGACCGCGAGATCGATCTCGACGAAGGCGGGCACGGCGAATATCGGAGGGTGGCGGGTTCGGCGGGCGTCGACGGGCTAGCCGGCGAGCGTCTTCTCGCGGCGGCGGACGAGGGCCTCGGAGAGGGCGAGGGCAAGGGCGGCGAGGACGACCGAGACGGCCGCCAGCATCATCGCCTCGCGGTCGCGCCCCACCTGCACCCGTTGGAAGAGGGCGAGGGCGAGGGTCTGGGTGCGGCCGGGGATGTTGCCGGCGACCAGGATGGTGGCGCCGAACTCCCCCAGCGCGCGGGCGAAGGCGAGCACGGCGCCGGAGACGATGCCCCGCCAGGCCAGCGGCAGCTCGACCTCCAGGAAGGCGAGCCAGGGGCCGCGCCCGAGGGTGCGAGCGACCGCCGGCAGGCGGGGGTCCACCTCCTCGAAGGCCGAGCGCGCGCTGCGCACGAGGAGCGGGAAGGCCACCACCGCCGAAGCCAGCACGACCCCCCGCCAGGTGAAGGCCACCTCGATCCCCAGGCGCTCGTAGAGCGGCCGGCCGAGGGGGCCGTTGCGGCCGAAGAGGAGGAGCAGGCCGAGGCCGACGGCGGTCGGCGGCAGCACGAGGGGCAGCGAGACGACGGTCTCGGCAAGCGCCCGCAAGCGGAACCCGGGGCGGGAGAGGGCCCACGCCGCCCCCACGCCGGGGACGAGGATGAGGCCGGTGGCGGCGGCCGCGACGGCCACCGTGAAGAGGACGAGGCGGCCGGTCTCGGCGGTCAGCCCGCGGAGCCCTCGGAGCCGGCGTGGGAAGACCGCGGCGCGGACGGCGGCCGGTGGGGGGGAGGCACGGGCGCCGGCACCGGAGGCGCGGCGGCCAGGGGGAGGAAGCCGTAGCGGGCGAAGATCTGCCGCGCCGCCGGGCCGCGCAGGAAGGCGAGGAACTCCGCCGCCGGCGCGCCCGAGCTCGTCAAAGGAGCCGCGAAGTAGCGCAGGTCGGGGGTCGCCTCGGGCGCCACCCGCAGGACCACCCGCACGCGGTCGGAGGAGGCGGCGTCGGTGGCGTAGACGATGCCCGCCGGCAGGTTGCCGGCGGCGACCGCGGCGAGGGCGGCGCGGACGTCGAGGGCCGGCACGACGCGCGCCGCGAGCTGCTCCCAGAGCCCCTCGCGCTGCAGCCAGCCGCGGGCATAGATGCCGGCCGGCACGGCCGCCGGATCGGCCAGGCTCAGCCGTTCGAAGGCGAGGAGGTCCTTGGGGCTGGCGAGCGCCTGCACCTTGCTCTCCCGCGGCACCACCACCACCAGGCGGTTGCCGAGGACCGGGAACGCCACCCCCCGCGGCACGAAGCCGGAGCGCTCCAGGCGCGTCACCTGCGCCTCGTTGGCCGACACGAACACCTGCGCCGGTGCCCCCGCCTCGATCTGCCGCGCCAGGTCGTTCGAAGCCCCGAAGCTGAACTCCACCCGCCGCCCCCCGCCCGCCGCCGAGTAAGCGCGCCCCACCTCGGTCAGGGCGTCGGAGAGCGAGGCGGCGGCGAACACGAGCAGCTCCGGACGCGCGGGCGCCGGGGCAGCGGCGGGGGCGGCCGGCGAAAGAAGGGCTAAGCAGAGAGTCAGGACGGGGGAGAACATCGCCGCATCATAGGGAGCGGGGAAAAGCCGGGTCAAGGCGTGGCGGCGGGCGACGCGGTCTAACGTAGACTCATCGTCATGTACACCGTCGACGAACACGATCGCGTCGTGCCACTGCCTGCGGTTCCAAAGTCCTCCGTCGGCGCACCGATGCCGCTGGTGCTGGCGGACGAGCTCACCGTGCTTGTCGCCTATACTTGTGGAAACCCACGAGAGCTGGGACGTGCCGCTCGTCACGCCCCTTCCTGACGGCGAGGCGATGGCCATCGTGCGCTTTCATCGCGCGCACGCTCACCTGTTCGGCCCCCCAATGACGAGGCGTTCTCCGGCCATCCTCTGGCCTCTCGCGGTCTTCAACCCTACGGAGCCTTCATCGTCGAGGGCTCGTCCTGGATTCGCGCCCTGGAACGCATGAATGCCGTCCACCCAAGGCACGACCCCGAGCGTTGCGCCAGGCGGCGCCACTATGTCCTTACTTTCCACGATTCCACCTTCGAGTGCGTCGCGGAGGACTTCGACGTAAGGCCCTTCTCGGGCTCGGTTCAAAGCGTCCTTCCGGTCATGGCGTCCCTCTTCGAGCCAGGCGCCGTCTAGGGAGGAATGAGCCTGAGGAAGGCGGCCGAAACCGCAGCCCTCCGCTGACCGTAGTGGGGGGTCCATGGACTTAAAGTCACCCGCGGCCGCTGAGGACCCAAGGCCCGGTCTGCGCTCGCTGGCGCGCGCGGTCTTACGGCTGTGGGGCCACGTTCCAGTGCTCGTGCGGGCCGTCGTCGTGGGCGAGCTGATCCTGACGGTCGGCGGCCTCCCGGAGCTCCTGCTCTTCGTCAACCTGAAGCACGCGCCCGCCATCCCATGGTCTCTGGCCACGACGGCGATCTGGCTCTGGCTCTGCTGGCGCTACCTCGACGGCGCCGGATGGCCACGCTCGACCTCACAGCAGCGAAAGCGCGACCTCCGCGGCCGTCCATTGCCGGCACAGGTCTGGCGGTGGTCTCTCCTTGCGGGCAGCCTGGCGATGGTGAGCGTCGTCGCCCTCGCATTCATAACCGCGAGGCTGGCGAACATTCCCCGCGACGCCTTCAAGCTTCCGGTCGATCTCTCGATAGTCCCGGTGTGGACGACGGTGTCGATTCTCCTGGCCATCAGCGCATTCGCGGGCGTCCTGGAGGAGGCCGCTTTCCGCGGCTACATGCTCTCGCAGATCGAACGGCGACACGGCTGGGTCGTTGGCATTCTCGTCACCGGCACGGTGTTCTTCGCGGACCACCATTTCAGCCACGCCTATGCCACGCTCGCGTTTCTGCCTTTCTTCCTGGCGGTGAGCACCCTCCACGGGTTGCTGGTCTACTTCACTCGCTCCATTCTGCCCTCCGTCGTGCTGCACGCGGTGGCGGATTTCGTGGTCATCCCCATCCAATACGGGCTGGTCGGCCCTCCGGCAGTCGCTCCAATCTCTAGCCAGGGCATGGACTCATCGTTTCTGGTCTGCGTGGGCCTGCTCGTGGCTTTTGGCCTGGCCGCGGTGCCGGCCTTCGTACGGCTGGCACAGGTGGCGAGGGCCCAGGACGCAGTTCTGGCTCGTTGAGGGCGCGATCGGCCGCGCCTCGGCGGTGTAGGTACAATGTCCGGCCATGGAAGGGCGCTTCGTTCTCAGCGACTACGTCGAGCAGGCTCTGGTAGAGGCCGCATACGACAAACTCGAGGACGGCACCTTCGCCGGCCGGATTCCTGCGTGTCCAGGCGTCGTCGCCTTCGGCGGAACGTTGCGCGAGTGTGAGGACGAGCTCTGTTCGACGCGCGAGGACTGGATTCTTGTCGGGTTGAAGCTCGGGCATCCGCTGCCGATCCTGGCCGGGATCGACCTCAATCGGCAGCCCCTGAGCGTATTGAGATACGGCGCACGTGATTCTCGCGAGAATCGAGGTGACCCCGCCGCTGAAGTGCGTTGTGACTATCCCTTTTAGGGAGAATTGAATGAAGCCTACCAAAGAGGAGCAGGAGATCATCGTCAAGCTTGCCGTGGCCATATATGCCAACCTGATGGGCACGCTAGATTCCGAGGAGAAGCTGTATGATTACAACGAAGGTAATGAAATGGGCACTGAGATCTATCGCGCGGCGGCCCGAGAAGCATTCCATCGAGCGGGTGGTTTATTGCCGAATTTCGAGAATGAAAGCAGCGCATGGAAGCCGGAACTCCATGAGTAGGCCAACTGAGTATTCCGCCAAGCAACGACCCGAGCCCGTTCACCCTGGCGCGACCCTGCGTGAGGACGTGCTTTCGGCGCTTCACCTCACGGTAGCCGAGACGGCGCGGCAACTCGGCGTCTCCCGGCAGATGCTGCATTCGATCCTTGCCGAACGCTCTGCAGTCTCGCCGGAGATGGCGGTGCGCCTCGGCCGGTTCTGTGGCAACGGCGCCGGTGTCTGGCTTCGTTTGCAGACGGCTCACGACCTGTGGCACGCCGAGAGCGTGTGAATTTTTTCTCGGAGGCTGACCATCTGACGCGGTTGCCGGGCGAGAACTTAGTGCCTGTCATCCCGAGCATGAGCGAGGGACCTGGGCGGGGGGAGGCCTCCTAAACCCCTGGTAGCAAAGGTCTTCGCGCCACCCTTCCCCCGGGTCCCTCGCTCTCGCTCGGGATGACAACCGTGAGGACATGCCTTTCGGCCCGGGAGTAAGGCTTGGTCTCGGCAATTCTTCACGCACACCGAGCGGACGAGATCAACAAGATCCCTGCGCACGCAGCCGCGTGATCAGCGCGAGAGGGCGCGCCCCTGCCGCGAATCCCTACCCCCCGTAGTATTCCGCATGGACGTACTGGCCGGTGTGGATGTTGTACACCAGGTACCAACCGGGATGGTCAGGGTCGTCGTAGATCGCGAAATCGTCGGCCGCACAGTCCCAGCACCAATCAGCGCTCAGACCCCAGTCCGCCTCGGCGATCTGGAAGTAGAAGCCGCCCGGCAGCCAGAAGCGGTGGGAACCCCCGTCGAAACGGTCGATCCTGTACCGAAAGGAGGGGCCGACGCGGGTGAAGCGGCCGTGCGCGTAGGGCCGCGCGACGTGGAAGCGCGCATCTCCAGGCTGATCGTGGCCGTACCACTGGTCATGATTGACGTGAGGGGCGCTGTTGATCCGCCCACCGTTGAACCGCTCAACCTGCGCCGGCGCGGTGTGTTGGGGGCGCGCCCGCGGCGCGGGCGGGATGTGGCCCTGGTTGGCGCGCGGCCGATTGTGGTCGGCGCCGGCCTGCGGCCGACCCTGAGGGCGGGCCTGCGGCGGATGGTGCTGGGCGGCGGGCTGCGCCAAGAGCGGCGCCACTCCCAGGACGGCGAGGCCGAGAAGCAGAGAAAGGTGTCGTTTCATGGATTCCTCCAAGTGGGCGTTAGCGCTCCGGTCCTTGGCCGGAACTCTGCGCGAATTCGATTCAAGAACTACGCCCGGCCTCTCCTCGGTTGTTCGTCGTCCCTTCGGCTAGTCGGCCGGGATTCCGGGCTGAAAATGGGACAGTTTTCAGGATTCTGGAGTTGCCCCGGTTTCGTGGACACAGATCCCCTTGGGAGAATAAGGGGGAAAGGAGTTCACGATGGGAAAGAGTCGGCGGCCGTATGCGCCGGAGTTTCGGCGGCAGATGGTCGAGCTCGTTCGCGCGGGCCGGGAGCC
>DATNKQ010000207.1:0-3246 GCA_035603315.1 Thermoanaerobaculia bacterium | reverse complement strand
AACTGGCGGCTGCCGCCGGCGCGCCGGTCCGCACCTTCTGCTATCCCTATGGCCGCCTCGACCTCCGCGCCCGCGAGGCAGTCCGCGCCGCCGGCTATCTCGCCGCGGTCTCCATCCACGGCCAGGCCGGAGCACGCGCCGGCGATCCGCACGCCCTGCCGCGGATGATCGTCAAGCCGGGCGAGAGCCGCTTCGAGCTGCTGCTGAAGGCGAGCGGCGCCTACTCCTGGTGGAGCCGGCTGCCGCGCTTCGGCCTCCTCTCGGCGCTGCGGCGGCGCCGGAGCGCGCGGGCATGATCTGGCCGCGCCTCCGTCGCGACGTCCGCCGGCTGCAGGCGGTCAAGGGCCGCGGCCTCCTCCTGGCGCTCGCCGACGCCCTGCTCTTCGATTCCGGCTTCCAGGCCCTCGTCGCCTACCGCCTCGGCCATACCTTCACGCGCTGGCGGGTGCCGCTTCTCCCCGCCGTCTGCCGGCGCTGGGCGATCGGCGCCTGCGGGGTCGACATCCTGCCGCGCGCCGAGATCGGCGGCGGCTGCATCATCGCCCACGGCCTCGGGCTGGTGGTGGGCGGCCGGACGGTGATCGGCGAGGACTGCACCCTCCTCCAGGGCGTGACGCTGGGCGAGGCGCGCTTCGACGAGCTCGACTGCCCGCGGGTGGGCGACCGGGTGACGATCGGCGCCGCCGCCACCGTCCTGGGCGGCATCGCCGTCGGCGACGATGCGGTGATCGGCGCCGGCGCCGTCGTCCTCCACGACGTCCTTCCCCGCTCAACCGTCGCCGGCGTCCCGGCGCGGATCATCGGCCAACCCGGAATTTCACCAGGAGATCGAAAGACATGACGCTGCGCCCACGGTCGACCTGCCTCGCGGTCTCCCTCGTGCTCTTCGCCGACGCGGCGGTCGCAGCCAGCGCTGCCGGCCCGCCGCCGGCGCTCGTCTGCGACGCCTCCACGGCGCTGACGCCCATCGGCATCGACACCAGCGCGGGTTCGGTCCTGCTGTCGCTGCCGCCGCTCGCCGGCGGCGAGCACGGCTGGGTCGTCGAACTGAACGCCGGTGGCGCCGAAGCGGCCGCCTACCCGGACACCTGGCGCGGGCGCCAGGGCGGCTCGGTCGGCCCGGGGCCGGTCGCCGCCGCCATGCCCTGCGGCGAGACCTGCCTGCAGCCGGTGCGCTGGAACGCCGGCGTCTGGGAGCCGCTGGGCGAGCCGCTGGCGGTCCCCGGCGTGATGACGGCCGGCGCCACCTACGACCTCACCGGCTCGCCCTGGCTGGTCATCCACGGCAAGGCCGCGGGCGAGGGTCTGATCAAGGCCTGGGGATACCGGCTGGAAGGCCACCAGTGGAAGCGCAAGGGGAGCCTCGACGTCACCGCGGTGGGCGACCTGCCGGCGGTGCCGGCGCCGCAGCGCAAGGACGGGGTGATCTCCGGCACCGGTCTCTTCGCCGGCTCCGGCCCCGCCGAGACCTGGGTCCGCGGCCTCCCCGACCTGCCGGCCAAACGGCGCGGCCAGCTGATAGCGCTCGGCGGCGGCGGCGCCGCCTACCTCTCCGCCGACGGCGTCGTCTACCTCTCTCCCGACTCCGGCAAGAGCTGGCGGCGCTCGACCTGGACGCCCTGGGGCGCCGGCACGACGGGGATCTGGCGCCAGGGCTCGGACTACTGGGTGGACCTGCCCATGGGCGACCGCCGCGGCCCGCTCCAGCTCGCCTGGTTCGACCGCCGCGTCCCCAACGAGGAGAAGATCGTCTTGACCCGCCTGTCGCCGGCCGGCGACTGGATCGCGCTCGCCGAGGCGAGGAGCGAGATCCACACCAAGAACGACGACCGCCTGCAGGTCTCGCACGTCCTCGCCCCCGAGGCCGACACCTGGGTCCTCCTCTCCGGCTGCGCCGGATCGGCCGGCGGCTCCGGCCTGGTGCTCCGCGTCTTCGCGCACGGCGCCCTCTCCGAGGCCCGCTTCGTGCCCATCCGGACGAAGGAGGCAGCCGCCGGCAAGGTGCCGTGAACGGTCCGGCGGAGCTACGAGGGAGCTGGCGCCGGCTCGAAGATGGCGTGGAAGCCCAGGTGGACCGGGGTTTCCAGAGGCAGGACGGCGAGCGGTCCAGCGGCGACGTCGTGGGCGTCGAAAACGAGGAAGGAGCTCGCCTCGCGACGGGCGTCGAAGAGTTGGCAGGCGACGACGCCGCGCCGCTCGTCGGCCGGATCGCCGAGGAAGGCCGGCTCGCCTCCGAGATAGCTCCCTTGAGGCGCCTGCCAGACGTCCTGTTCTCCGGGGCGCGACCAGGACGCGCGCAACACCTGATCGAAGAACTTGCGGCCCGGCCTGCCGGCGGCGGAGATCCCCAGCATCCAGAGGTCGTCGTAGGGGCGCCCGAAGCGCCGCGGGTCGATGGCCGGGAAGTCGGGCGCCAGGGCGTAGCCGATCTCCCGCCGCGCCGCCAGCTCGCCGGTCCGGAGATCGATCTCGAAGCGGACGGGCCGTCCCGGATGGACCGAGGTGAAGAGCTCGGGGATCTCCTCGTACTGGTCGTAGACCGGGCGGTCGAGCTCGAGGACGTCGACGACGAGCCGGTCCCCCTCCTCGAAACCGTTGATGGTGTGCAGGGAGTAGCGCTCGCCCACCGGCACCGAGGCCACCGCCAGGCCGCTCTCCCGCTCGACGATCAACAGCCGCGCTCCCCGCTCCGGCTGCCAGGAGAGCGCTCCCATGAGCGTGCCTCCCTCCCGTCCCAGGGCCTCCATGTCGAGGAGATAAGGGGAGAGATAGAAGATGGCGTGATGCGGGGAGAGGCAGAAGTCGTGGAGCGAGCAGGCGAAGGGGAGGGGATAGCGGCGGCGGTAGACGAGATCGCCTCCCGGCCCGAAGCGGTAGAGGTTGAGGCGCGGCTCCCGGTGGGAGAACGAGATCCCGAAGTTCCACAGCTCGCCCGTCCGCGGGTCGATCTTGGGATGTGCCGCGAAGGGGGAGAGCGCGTTCAGCCGGCCGCCGAAGGTGAAGGGTCCGCGGGTCTCCAAGGTGGCGGGGTCGAGCTCCCAGGGGAGCCCCTGCTCGCCGAGGGCGAGCAGGGTGTGCCCGCCCGGCGCGGCGTACGGATAGACGCTGACGTTGACCGGCGACTCGAGGGCGATCCCGCGCACCAGCCGGTCGCCGGGGAAGGCGGTGCCGAAGGCGCGGAAGATCCCCTGCCCCGCGGCCTCCTCGGCCTGCCACTTCGGCGTCCGCACGAAGCGGTTGGCAAAG
>DATNKQ010000179.1:0-3304 GCA_035603315.1 Thermoanaerobaculia bacterium | reverse complement strand
GCTCGGGGATCCTGATGAGAGGCTGGCCGGTGGGAGGGCACGGTTCGGTGACCGGCTGCACGGTTTGGGTCTGCGCCGGCAGCGGCTGGAGCAGCACGACGATGCCGGCCGCCGACGCCGCGGCGAGCCATCGCCATCTCGACATCCGCCTGCCGCGCCCGTGGAGAGACCCTTCTTCCCCTGCCGACAGCTCACGATTCCCGCCATCCCGCAGCTCGATGTGATCCATTGCCGTGGCATCCCCTCTCCGGCCGTCGGGCCGGTGTAGCGTCAACCGCCTCCATCACTCGATCGCCAGCCCTTGGGCTCAGGTGGCGATGAGGACCATCCCGCGCTCCTGCGGATGCTTCTTGCAGATGTAGTAGACCGTGGTTCCTGTAACCGTCGACTTGGCGGCGCCCCAGGGGGGCCGCGACGACGCCCCGGGCGCGATGGAATCGGAGAGATAGTTCGGCGAGTTCCTCGGCACGTCGGCGTCCGGGAGCGGCGTGAAATTCGCCTCGGCCGGCCACGGTTGATGGGTGTCTTTGGTCGTGTTGTTCCAATTAACATTGTCGTTCGCCTGCGCGATCAGCGCCCCGTCGGCGCGGGGCGGCTGCAGCTGCGGCACGAACGTCGCCGGATCGCCAGGCTTCGCTCCCGCCACGATGTTGACCATCCAATCCGGCATGGTGTCCCCCTCTCTCTTTTTGGGCGGCCAGTGTCGCAGGCGGAGCTCACCCTTGTCAAATCAAAGTCAACTCGAAGATTGATCGATTAATGGCTATTTCTATACTCAAGCGGCGCGGGCGACGAGCACCGGCCCGGCCGCTCCGGCGAGGAGCCCGAGGGCCATGCCGCCCAGGCCGGCGAGGCCCGCCGTCAGGCAGCCGACGGCGCCGGCGAGGACCGCCGCGCCGGCCGCCGCCAGCCAGAAGCGGCGGTCGGCGTGAACCCTGAGGCCCCGCCAGGCGACGAGGAGCCCCGCCGCGACGCCTGCCGCGAGGCAGACGGACGGCAGGTGCGGGCAGAGGCTGGCGCAGGAGACGTGGAGGGCGCGGACGGTTGCCGGCAACAGGCAGGGGGCGAGACCGGCGAGGAAGCCGAGGCGGGCGCCGCGCGCCCAGGAGCCGCCGCGCCACAAGCAGGTGGCGAGGAAGGCGCCGAGAGCCGCAGCGCAGACGGCTGGTCCGCCGGGCGCGGGACAGCCGAGGAGGGCGACGGCGGCGATGGCGAGCGCCGCCACGGTCCGCATCAGCGCCCAGCGCAGGCGTCCCGCCTCATAGGCGCTGCGGGCGCGATCGGCCAGAGTTTCTTCAGCGACGATCATGGCTCAGCCTCCAGGAGGCGCGCAGGCGGGCGAGGGCGCGCTCGACCCGCTTGCGGAAGGTGGGACCGGGAAGGTCGGGGCGCTCGCCGCGGGCATAGGCGAGGAGCGTTTCGGCGTCGCCGGGCTTGAGCGCCCCGAGCGCCGCGCCGAGCGACCGCTCGAGGTCGCCCGCCAGGGCGGCGTCCTCCGGCGAGCGGCCGGGGTCCGGTCGGTTGGAGAGCTTGTCCTCCTCGGGGCTTTCCCGCCGGCGCTGGCGGCGCTTGCGGGCGCTGCGGATCTCGTAGGCGGCGATCCCCAGCACCCAGGAGAGGGCGTCGCGGCGGCGGTCGAACAGGGCGGCGCGGGAGAAGACGCGGAGGAGCGCCTCCTGCGCCGCGTCCTCGGCCTCCGCCCACGGCAGGCAGCGGGCGGCGAAGCCGTGGAGGAGCGGCCACAGGCGTACGAACACCGGGTGGAACGCATCGCGCTCCCCATCCGCCAGCCTTTCGAGATGGCGCTGCAGCTCTTCTCGCTCGACGCGTTCCACCCGCTCCGGCCTACCCGTTGCCTACTTGGGACACGACTTGTCGCAGAAGCAGCAGCACGAGTGCCCGTCGGTCTTGTCGCCGCTCGGGGCCTTGCTGTCTGCCCACGCCATCGTCGCCGGCGCCGCGAGCGCCACGGCCAGTGCCAGCCAACCCAGTTTGCGTTTCATGTCGATCTCCTTTCCGGAAGCGTCCATTCGCTCCGTCGCCGGAGATAGGCGCGAACCCTGCCGGGCGTGACACCTGGTCGTAGATGTTCCCTGACCGAACTTTCTCACGGATTCCGGGTAGGGTGCGCTGTGCGCACCATCAACGGTTGGCGGCCCGCGCAGCGTGCCCTACGCACGCTTTCTTCTCCTGGTCCGGTTGCCCCCGTCGCCGCTGTCCGGTACGGTATCCCCTCGTTCACAAGGATAGATAGGAGCGCAGCCATGCCGCGCATCACGCGGGTCTACACACGGACGGGGGACGACGGGACGACGGCGTTGGGTGGCGGCCAGCGGCTGCCGAAGGACTCGCCGCGCATCGTCGCCTACGGCACCGTCGACGAGCTCTCCTCGCAGATCGGCGCCGCCGTCGCCGCCGGCCTGGAGCCGCGCCTCGCCGCCGCCCTCGCGCGGATCCAGAACGACCTCTTCAACGTCGGCTCGGACCTCTGCATCCTGGAGGAGGACAAGGCGCGCATGCCGGTGCCGGTCGTCGAGGAGCGCCACGTGGCGGCGCTCGAGGAGCTGATGGACGACCTCTCGCGCGAGCTGGCGCCGCTCGACAACTTCATTCTCCCCGGCGGCTCGCCGGGGGCGGCGCAGCTGCACGTCGCCCGCACCGTCTGCCGCCGCGCCGAGCGCCTGCTCGTCGCCCTCGCCCGCGAGGAGCCGGTCGGCCCCTTCCTCCTGCGCTACCTGAACCGGCTCTCCGACGCCCTCTTCGTCATGGCCCGCTACGAGAACCGCAAGAGGGGGATCGCCGACGTCCTCTGGGACAGCCGGGCGTGAGCTCCGAACGCACCCTCCCGCTGCCCGCCGCCACCGGCTTCTCCGGCTTTGGCCTCATGTGGGCCGGGCAGCTCATCTCGCTGATCGGCTCCGGGCTCACCCGCTTCGCTTTGGGCGTCTGGGTCTTCCAGCGCACCGGCTCGGTCACCCAGTTCTCGCTGATCGCCCTCTGCTCCAGCCTGCCGGGCATCTTCCTGTCGCCCTTCGCCGGCGCCCTCGTCGACCGTTGGGACCGCCGCTGGGTGCTGATCGGGTGCAACGTCGGCGCCGGTTTGGGCACGCCGCTCGCCATCGGCCTCCTCTACAAGGCCGGCGTCCTCGCCGTCTGGCAGATCTACCTGGTGGTGGTGGTGTCGTCGGTTTTCACCTCCTTCCAGTGGCCGGCCTACATCGCCGCCACCACGCTCCTGGTGTCGAAGAAGAACCTCGGGCGGGTGAGCGGCATGATGCAGCTCGGCCAAGCCGCCTCCGAGGTC